>NVTG01000099.1 GCA_002401495.1 Candidatus Kaiserbacteria bacterium | reverse complement strand
AACTTTAACCTTAAAATCCCCTTTCGCAACAAAATACATCCCATCACTGGACGAGCTATCATTCTATCTCACAATAATCTTCTCAGGAGAAGTAAGCATGATCTCTAACCTCTTGACAATAAAGTTCAAAGCCTCTTCATGATCAATATCAACTTCACATATGAAATTCTAGAAAATTAAATTTCTTTTGATAACTCCTGAGAATATTTATGTTGACACTTTGAACCTCAGAGTTGGGGAAATTGAATCGAGGAATTCTTTTAACTCTTCTTGTTGGTCTTGGGTTGTTTGGGTTTGGAGCATGTAATCTTTTACTTCTCTCTGTAAGATGGGTTCGAGTTTCATGTTAGTGATAGCGGTGTTGGCAGTGTCGATTTAGGCTTGGAACTTTGCGGTCTTTTTGTTTAATTCTTAGATTAATACAGCCATTGTTCCGAATATATTTGCGTTAACCATAGCCGAGAACAGCATGATGAACGAGAAAACAGCCATCTCTACAGTGGTTCTTGGTGTGATCTCATTGAGCCCAAACATCATAACTGATGTATACATAGAGAGCCAATACTGTCGATCAATCCCCACAATAAAGAAATCTGACCCCAGATTAATAAAATCAACTGGAGGGATCCATTCTTCATCGATCAGCACCACATAAAAGAAGAGACAAGCTTGGATATGAATATAAAGTACGAGAAAGAAGATCAATTGAAGTACTTTTAGCGCTGCCTTATAATCTGCTCTCATATTAAGTTTCTAGATAATCTTGCCGATCCTCGTAACTCTAACAATCTTAAGCATTCCAAACATAGTTAAAAACTTAGTAGCTTCTCCCGATCCGAACAAGTCCATCGGCACAGATGAAAGGAAATCAAGCCAAAATTTACTTGTTAAGTAGTTGCAAGCTATCATCCTTGGTTGGACTACTTCATCTCCAAATTTGTTCATATAAGTTGTTCTAAACATGACAGCGATATCACACATGAAGATAAGATCGATAACAGTGTTGAGGAAATCAAATAAGGTGCTTGAAACCAGACCAGGGGGTTCAAAGGCAATCACGAAAGGAATGGAGAATGAGTTGTAGATTGCGAGGATGATGATGAACATGTCCCAGTAGAGCTTTCTGCTGGAGGTTGATTTTATTATCCATTCTAATTCAAATTTGTCATGGTCAAAGACCATTGGGACGAGCGTTACGTTATTTAACTTACTTCCTAAAGGTCTCACTTGATCTTAGGTTGGAGCTTTTTCTTCATCTTCTTCTGGAAGCAGATTTATGTCCTCCATTTGATTTGAGGCATTCTTTGGAGTTACAGGCATTGGAGCCACTCTAGTTGATTTACTAGCTTGCTGAACCATCTTTTTGATATTTTCAGCATCTTGAATACTGGGCTGGCGGCTGACAGACCTCGAAAGTGATTGTTCCATATCCACTTTCATAGCTATGTGTAAGCGCATCACTTACCAGCTGCATTCATCTTTTTATGATTTTACTTAAGTTTGTCGTAGATAATATTCGTTTGGGTCGTCAATCTTGAATTCTTTTCTTTTAAATTTGGATTGTTTTCTGTAATATTCGTCAACCAATTCTAAGCTTACTCTCTGCCCTTTTCATTGCTCTTAAATCTCCCTCAACTAACAAATCATTAAGCAGTTAAGCTTACCAATTCCACCAACTTTTGAAAAGAATGTCTCATTTTTCCCAAGAGAAAACCTTGAAGTAATCCCTCCTTGAGACAAATCAATTTTTTTATCTCTATCTTTGTAGTCAGCCATGGAATCTCCTTCCTTAGCTAGTTCTTTCATCTAAAAAACACATTTTATCTCTTTAAACTTACTTTCATCTGAATCATAACTCTTGCCATTGCGTCAAAATTATTAAAATTAAATCTAAACTTATTTAAAATCAAATCATATGTAGTTCAAAGAGCAAGACTTTATACTTGGGTTTAAGACATGTTTAGACCCGGTTGACCTGAAGTACAAGATCAGACAACTAGTAAGTACCGTTAAAGTTTAAATTCCGCGAAATTAGACACGCCAATCGAAAGATAAAGGATTTCAAAGTATGCTTAAAGGCATTTTAAAGAGACTCTGCAGAGAGAGTTCTTTTGATTCTCTTAACAGTTCACCTGCTTCTACGTTGGAGCATAGCGATGGACCCCAGATCTTCAAACCTATTAACGTGTTAGAGCTTTCTGAGACTGAGAGAGCTTACTATAGACGCTCTTAACCCAGAATGCCTATCTTTAGTGATAAGTAAGTTTTCACTTTGAATTTGTAGACTATCGAAACCAGGTCAGCACAACCCTCCTCAGGAATCTCTCATTCAAGGGATCGGAACTGTGGGTAAAGGCTCAGAAAAGGTGAAGGCAAAAGATAAAAGCAAAGGAGATAATTATAAGAAATAGGAGTAAGATCGAAATTTTTATTATGTTTGAAATAGAATTACGAAATCATTGAATACTAAGGAGAACTCTTCCGAGGATGTTAAGCCAGTTGTCCCTTCTAAAAGACCTCGTGAAGCTAAGGTTGAAAATTTAGTAAAGAAAAAGGCTGATAAGCGGGAAGTGGAGAAATAGTAATAAAACCAATCTGATAAAGTGAAGCAGCCCAACACTTCGGACACTTTATTTAGTTGCTGCAGTGACAAATCAAGAGTGAAAATGCTTCAGTGTGTCGGACCCTGCTCAAATTGGTATCACTACAAATGTGCAGGCTTAGCATCGAAGAGAAACTCTAGCATAGTAAAGAACTTATGGAAGTGTAGTGACTGCCTAAAATATAAGACAAACAAAAGATAAAAAACTTCGAAAAACAATTCTGTTGCTCTCACTCCTTCAACAAAGGGCAGCCCATCATTAAAGGCCAGCAGCAGCTTAAGCAAGTCTGAAACAGCGTCAATGAAGAGATTAGAAAGAGAGGCAAAGTTTGATAGCTAACCTATAGCAGGGGTCAGAACAACGCCCCCCAGAATTGCCAAAAAACTTATCGCGAGTGGAGCGAAAGGGATTATGAGTAATTGATTAAATAAGCTTATTAACAGTCACTCAATGATTCACAAACTAAAAATCAAAGTGCTTCTTCGCAGCATTCTGAGCACCAGATGCGTGAGATGATTTCGCAACAGAAACACTCTTCTATTGCAATTTATGATTTGTTGTTGTGAAAGGTTGCTGCCGTGGCGAATGGCTCAGCTTCGCAGTTTGAGCTGCACCTTCTGGTGGGTGGTTCTCATTGTTTATCTTTCCTATTTACTAGTTTCTTGTACTTGATGGTCTTTGCTAATGCACAATTTAGCTTATTTTGTTTTCTTCTTATTCGCGCTTACCAAATGCTTTCGTTTTAAAATTAGAAAATGCAACCATAACCACAGTCACATTATCAAACGTACGGCGCACGAGAGAGTTCTTAAGAACGTATTCCACACTGAGGCCGCATTGCTTATGGACACTGCTTGCAAGCCCATCCTTTACACTGTTCCAGCAGCATTACACTGTCTCTTTATTGGACAATTTGTCAAATATCCCATCACTCCCCATGATTATGAAATCATGATCTTTTGTTATTTTGAAAGATTTTATCTCTGGAGTAGGAATAACTACATTTGGATTCCCCCCTGTAGCTTCTAATTTTGCTTCTGCATCCCCGAATGTTCTTGATACCTTTGCAATTAGAATAATAAAAATACTTACAGATAGTCGACCTGGCAAAACTCGTAGTGGTCCTACTACAACTTCTTTCTTCCCAGGAACATTAGTAGGAGTTACTGCAGTTCGGCTAATATCATAATTCTTATAAACTTACTGATAAATCTGTCCTCCTGCTTCAACTATTCTTTTCTTTTCAAGATCATCAGTTGGTTTGTGATCTCTGCTGAGAGGAAAGATGCGCTTGCCTCCTTCCCCAGAAAGCAAAGCTCTGCTATCACCAACGTTTGCGATATAGCACAGATCAGCAACGATCAAAACAACAATTGCACATGAACCAGATTTCTCAACAAGCTCTCCTCCTACCTAGCACAATTCCATAAATTTGACTTCTGCAGCTTTGAATCCATTCTTAAGAGCCTCTTTTGGATTCCACGGGAAACTGCTTTCTTTGATAACAAACTAATGCAAATTGTCACGCAGAAAATCTGCACATGCAGCTCCTCCATGTCCATCATAAATCCCAAAGAATGAACATTTGGGCCAGTTTTCATTACTTCGACTTGGAGGTTTTAAAATATTGAGAATGATGCTCACGCGATCTTCATTGTAATTTCTAACCAGTCCTTAGTTAGTGTTAGCAGCATAAGCTCTCACTGCTCCATTGCGCTTCATAGAGCACTTTGTGGCCTCATGATTTGGAATTATAATCTTATGACCTGGCTGAAGAGGAGCGGCAACCTCTACACTTGCATTTGAAGCTTATTGGTCAACTGGATTCGAATTCCTGGTTGATAATGATTGAAATTGAGGCACTTTGTATGAGTTTTTAGTTGTCATCACTTAAGCAGCTTAGTTGGAGACATCTAATGGCTCTGAAATTGGGATCTAAATTTACAAATTCTTTTAAACTTGTTCACTAGCAGCATGAGTCACTTGCTTTTTAACACTTCCAACTGCGCTAACAGATTAACTTTTCTAACACATTCTAGCAGAATGTATTTAGGTTTACGAATCTGACATTTTCAACTAACTTTATCCTCCAGTGTTGCTTGAAGTTCCAAGATGAGAACTCTTTTAAACTTGATGCTTCGCAGATCCACGCGAGCTTAACTTAGTGCCTGATCCATTATGATTCAAATTTGCTTAAATCTTTTCATTTGATTTCAAACTTTTTTGCGAATTGCTCTTCTGAGTTTGCAAGCCAGTGGAAGAAGTACGGTTTTGAGTTTTACTTATTTAAGAATTCCTCGTTTAAGATTTATAGTTATTGTTAGCTTATTAGGCAAAAGCAGTTTAGATTGAGAAAGAACCCACCACTGGTTTCCCAGTATTAGGAATTTATTGTCTTATCACTTTCTGTGTGATTCCCTGGGAAGACATATCTTTCGTCGTTGCGTGAGTTGGTGTTACTTGGCTGTGTTTGGTTGAGGCGAATTCGGATGAATGAGTTCGTGAATTTTGGAAATTCTTCAAACTTGCTGCTGTTGTTGAACGAGGCTATTGCTTTTGAGAAATTTGTTATTGCTGTACAGCCCATGAATAATTCTGAGAACTTTATTGAGCATTTTTGGAGGTCTGACATACTTTTGCAGTCTCGTTCTCTGTAGGTCTTTGAGATGTGTCTATTTGTATTGAGGTCCCAACGCGACCCAGTTGCAAGTGTGATGTGTTTTCATATTATTGTCTTGCTTAAGACTGTTATTGTGCTTATTGTCCCTGCTTTGAAATACGAGATGTACTGGATTCATTTTGTTTGTAATTAGCCATCAAGAGCTAATTGAATTGATCTTTGAGCAAATTGGACGTTAAGGACGAACGTTGCTGTCTCGAAGTTTGTGAGGTCGAATTGGAAGACATTTATGAAATTTGAACAATTATCTGTTTAAATTAATTAAATCATTCTTCAAAATATTCCTTGTATACTCCGCTCATATCGATCCCATCCTCAATCCAATTTGAATTCTTATTCAGCAACTCCTGGCTCATTGTCAAAACAACTTTCTT
>NVTG01000098.1 GCA_002401495.1 Candidatus Kaiserbacteria bacterium | reverse complement strand
CATCTGCAATATTTATTAATACACGACGGCTACTTGAGAATACATTAAATGGCGCATCAGGCTCCTCAACGATCACTTTTTCAACATTAAATAACGCAGCACCTAACTCAACTTGCGAGCCAATGTCAATGTTTAGCGAGTAAAAAACAGACTCACTGAGCCATACATTACCTGGGTTTGGGCCGCCGTTTGCAATAACCGTTTCACCCAGTAATGTGTTTTTTACTTTTAGCTGCCCTTTTAACGGGTATGCGTCTGACGCTGCTTTCACCGAGCTAAATTGCATTTCATCATTAGCAAACAACCCATCCATACCCTCACCTTTCCTTTATTGAACTCCAACAACTCCACCACCATCTTCAGAATCACTGCTTAGCAAGCCTCCATTGCCTCCTTTGCTTGGTTTTTGTTTATAACCTGGAGACAGGAACAAAGGTTGATGATCACCATCATCCTCTTCATCATCATCATCCATTGAAGCATGAGACTCTTCTCCTCCTCGGCTTATATTTCTTGAATGAGCGCGTGACTTTCTTGCTGAAGGATGTCTCGAATGCTTTGGATGGCCTCCTGCTGTTGGTGTCATTATTTATCCTGTGGGGAAATGATTCTTACTGTAATCAATCTCTGGGATCTTTTAGGCGTAAATGTGAGTCAAATCTTGTAGTTTTTCACCTATTCGTGAATTATTCACTGATTTGTAGTCTGTGTCTAAGTTCGCTGGAGCCCATTCTTTAAAACGAGCTGGGAGGTATTCGGCATATGGTGAATCATAATCAATAAATGAATATCTATCTTTTCGTTTCTTGAACTTAAGACTCTTCTGATGTGATGGTCTCATCTCTGATTCAGCTGTAGGACTTGTACGACGATATCTGGGTTTACTATGAGATTAAAAAGACAGATCAGCTGAAAACCCTCTTCTCATTCTTGGAGAAGGTGAATCTCCTCCTCCATATTTGGAAGGAGATCTCCTCAGAGGCACATCATATTCCCCAAAATGCGATTTCCATCGATCAGGATTATTCAATCCAGCAAGTGTCCTGGCATCTTACCCATAGATCTTTCCCAGTGCTTACACTCTTTTCTTCTATTATTTAGTCATCTTTCTCTTCTTCTTTCTCAACCTTCTATCATTCCAAGCACTTTCTTTCCATCTGTTTTCTGGAGATTGGTTTCTCGTACTGTTTCCACTTTTTCCACTTTTTCCACTTCTACCACTTCTGCCACTTCTACCACTTTTATCACCCAAACTTTTATCACCAAATTTACCACCCTTACTAATTCCACTTTTGAAACTTTTATTAAAAGAATCTCCTGCACCTTTACCTTTACCTGTATTTGATTCACTTGATGATCTACTTGTACCATCACAGTCTCCTTCTGAATAAGAGAACAAATTTTTCTTTTTGACCTTATTTAAGCCTAAATGTTTTGAGTATTGAGTCATGTCATCTTTCTGATAGTAAACCATGTCTTGCTCATCAAACGAATCTTCAGAGTTATTTTCCATTTTAGCAATCGTTCCAATATGCACAAAGGACACTTTTTATTCATCTAATACCTCTGAAGTAGCATGAGAATGAATAGATACAAGAGAACTTTCATTAATATCTTCAGCTTCATCAATATCAGTTGGCTCTGATGGTTCAGGTGATGGAGGATCCTCTGCCACAGGTTCCTCGTCAACTTGAGGCAAAGTCTCATCCCCTTTTAGTGTTCTTCTCTTGGGGTCATAATCGTTTTCAGCCATCAAACCATATTCATTTAGTTACATCCTATCTCTGAACTCTTTTTCAATCTTATCTGAGTCATGAGTGTTTAAAAAGCTAACAAAGTGATTCTCACTCCCGCCAGTCATGTCAAGTAAACTTTTTTGTTTGGCATCTAGGATGATACTAACATCATCGGCTTTTTTGTTAGTTTGAGCTCTCTTTTTTATCATGGCTAGGAGTTTCTTTTATGACCGAACAACATCTGGTGGCACAACGAGGGCTTTCGGACGTAAACCAGTGAAATTATCTTCTCTGAAATTTGCCACAATTCTGTCACCTTTGTCATCAAATGCATCGTAGATGTTTCTCAAGAGATAGAGATTAAGTTCCCCGACTTCATACATTATCATTGTTTGTGCTCCACCATCTTCACCATTAGCGGTTTAATTACTCACATAATTCAAAGGAAAATCAGTATCTTAATTCTCATCTGCAGCACTTTGTTCATATTTGTCTATCAATACGGATTTTTCTTCATCCGGTTACACTTCTCCAAGGTCATCTTCATTGCCAGATAGGTCTCTAGCAGCTCCCTTTTTAGTAGGTGAAAAGAATCCAGTCGAAGTTGCCTGCATATGAAGCTTAATTCTGTTTTTAAGACCTCCACCTTTATGTTTCTCAAGATCTTCACCATCTTCTCCCTTGGTAATTCCATTCACAAATTCACCAATGTTTCTTTCTTCCTCATCATCTTCATCATATTATATAACTAATTTATCTTATCTTCTCTTTTCTTGCTTTTTTGCAACTGAAAATATATCTTTAATTTTAGTTCTTAGTACTCTTGAGTATGATTTCTCTCCTGTTATTTGCATATGTTAAAAACCTAGCTTCTTTGCCCTTCTGTAGTGATACAATGTGACAAATAGCACAATCAAGTTTCTGAAAAGAACCACATCTAAGAACCAACCAAACACGATCATGACGAATAGTGCTCCAGCTGTAGTATTGCTCATTGAATACATGAGAAAGCAACATATAGCGGTGCAAAGAAACAGAAAGATAACAAGGATGAAAAAGAATGACAAATATTGAGCGTTCTAGTGGCCATACGATTCACCATCCAAGAGTTTTACATCACCCATTGAGAATTTGTCTGGAACTAAGAGATATCGAATTGCTTAATCTTCTTGATGTTTCTTATAAACCACTTCTTCATCCGGAAGACCATCTGCGTTCGTTGGGTGGTAATCCTCTATCTCATCAGAAGCTGGTTCTCCATCAATTAGCTGCCGTTAGCTTTCTTATCTATCATCTTTAGTTTGGCTATATCCTCCATAGTAATTTTTATTGGAATGTTGCACATTTGAATCCTCTTGGTCATCATCAGAATCATCATCAAATGAAAAGTCTCTTTCATTGACACCATCATCATCAAAAGTAACATCACTGTCTTAATCATCCTTGCCCCCTCTTGGAGAATATTCCTCAATTTCATTATCCGCATGTCTCTTCATCTGTAGTTCCCTTCCAACATCAAAAGCTCTCCTGACATCCATGAGGAAGAGCTTATAGAAGTAATGGGTGAAGAGATACACCAAACCAGAAGCAAGTAAGGCCACTATGACACCATAACCGAAGCCTGCTCCAATTGATAAGCCATCCCCTTGAACTGCTCCTGTCAGGAAGACAGCTATGATCCAAAGGATTGTCAACCCCGCAATCTGAATGAAGACAAAGAAAGAAGTACGAGGACGGAGTAGATTAAATTCTTCCAGTGCTCTGTTGCGGAAAGGGAAGAACATTAAGTGGTTGTATCTATCAAGGACATGCATGAAGATCCATTTGAATGATAAGGCTCTTGATCGTACAATTTCTTGTTTGAATAAGCCTTCCATTTTCTGCATTATCATCGTTGGCACCACATCTGGGGAAGTGTAGTGGACCTGGAATTTAGGTATTTCAGTGTTTGAAGCATTTTTCATTATGATTCTTATTTTAAACCCCATTGTTTTAAAGAACTTCAATGTTCTCGCCAATAATATCATGAACAATGCAATCAATGCAATTGTCAAAACGATTGCGAAAACATTAAAGAAGGTAGGCCCAGTGGTAATACTGGCCGTCTGTGTGTTCGAAGCGTTAGTTGTCTAAGAATCCATTATAAATTTAAGAATTATATATTTTGAATAAAAATAGGAGTTAATTCAAATGATAAAATCTTCACATAAGAAAAATAAGAGTGTGGCTTATTCAGGTTCAGGAGTGCAAACTCCAATAGGTCAAAACTACCCCGAACCCAACGCAGAGAGTAAGTGTAATTGGGCTAATCTATCAGAAGCCTTCTATGAGTTTCTAAAGATGGGAGGGCCTGCAAAGGACTCAACGGATTCTATTCAAAAGAAAGAATACAATTTCAATTATCAACCGTACTCACCAAAGGGAGGTCATCAGCGTTAACAATCGTAAAATTATAACAAGAAGACGAAAGAAGATAATTTAGTGATTTAGAACTATAGAAATTAAGGGGCTATAGTTGGATAATCTTCGAGAGGACAAGAAACATCTGGGTTAAAGGGTTCTTCAAAGAAACCCTAAAAAACGAAACAATAAGTATCTCATCATCGCTACAAGAAATCAATTGGAGGTAGTGCAAACACCTCCTAAGTCCACACTCCTATGAGTCAGAATATGAACGGAAGTTTCAGTAAAGTTTTCATGGAGTTTTACAATCAAGGACCTACTGGACACAATTCAATCACGGGAGGGGGTTAAGCTGGTTCAATCCCCACAGCGAATTTTATGATGATGCAAGACAGAGAGGGAAGAGCTTAGAATATAACATCAGTGACAGCCGCCCCATCACAAAAAACTTCTTAGGAACGAAAACCTAAGAGTCATACAGCACATGTTTCACCATAATAGAATAAAAAGTAGAGTAAAACAAAGACGATTGGGGGAATCAATACTCATTATAGCACTCATGACCACGGATCTTCATCAGATAGCAGATCTCCCGCAAAGAACATCCATTACAAACCCTACCAACCCCAAATCGTATCCAACAAAGGTAAACTAACACAAAACACCAGCGGACAATTTCTAAACGCTTCAGACTTAGAAGGTATCGGTCATAAAACATTTGAAGATTTAATGAGAGATGGACAAATAAAGAATTATGTTATGCCAAACCCCCAAGTTGGAGCTCCACTTGTATTTTCCTATTAGAATTAACCAAACCCAATTAAAACGTCATTTCATAATAATACTCAATAAAGCTCCACTGATAACCGTTAAGATAGGAGTTATGAATATCCTCCCACTGCTGCTGTAGCTTAGTAGGAAAGAAAGAATTAGTTTAATATGATAAAGCAACCTGTTCAATCTAATGAAAGAGCGAATAATTCGTAGCTTTATAATAAGTTTTATCCGAAAAGTTCTAGTACTCATAATAGTGCGCAAGGGTCGTCGGAATCTGTCGGGAATGTGAACTACAGAGTCCAGGTTCCTCAACAGGTGAATCCTACGATATCTTCAACAGGAAACACTTTCGAAAATTCCTTTCACAACAGAGATAAGTTGAAGAATGTAGAAGTGAAAGGGCAATATGTGGTGCAGAATAATGGACCTTAGCCAAATTATGGCGCAGTGATGAGTAATGGATAAGGAGGATTGAATTAGAGTGATATTATTAATATGATGAACTAGATGTAGACTGAGAAGGCAGGAAAGAATGGGAGGAGTAGCTCTGATGGAGCTGGTATGAGCGGCGATCAAGCAAAACACATCTCCCAAAACAATATCTTCAAGAAATACCTTCAACACGTAAAATCCATCAATACCAACCAACCCCCATCCATACCAACAACAGCATCCACCAATAAACGTCAATACAGTGGCAAGCAGCAACAAGACAGTAGTAATAGATCAAAAGGAAACATGACAGGAG
>NVTG01000097.1 GCA_002401495.1 Candidatus Kaiserbacteria bacterium | reverse complement strand
AATGAACTTTAAGAATAAATTTAAAAACAATTTAGAAATGGAAGAGACAAACAGTGCAAATAGGGAGAATAGAAAGCCGCATACAGCCACAGGAGGGCAGAGAAACCCGACTGTTCACAGTTTGCAGAACGCATATCGTGTTAATTATGCAAATTAGACCTCTGGACAAGTAAATGGTTAAAGACCTTAGACTCAAGGGGTAAGAAATACAGATTTAACCTGTTTATGAAGAATACTGCAAGCTAGTCAAGCAAGAATGACCAAGCCTTTTCCTATGTTTCTACTTCTCCCTCGTAAGTTTGTTGACTAATATCTTGAAGAGGAAAGAAATAATCTGTTGAAAGCCCAGCTCTGAAGCGAATAAAATTGCTCTAAATGAGTGAGAAAAAGTCATGGAGAGGTATATAAGTTGAATATGCTGGAAGACCAGGTAAGTACACTCTAGCTTTATCCTCAAGGCACCAGTAACATATTGAATAAAAAGCGATACTTCCCTGTTGGTGAATAGCAACTTGTAAGTTTCAAATTAGATAACTAGAGTTCGTGTCCTTTGTTATCAAAGGGCTTAGTTCAACATATAGCAAGAAGAGGAACGATAAAAAGAGTTATATTCAATGTTACTTCGTGTGAAAGAAGTTGAAGATCAAAAGAATGGGATGCCTCCTTAAACTGCTTAAACATCGAGCAATTTCTTTAATTCAACAAACCGATCAGCAAACTAAAACGCACGCGCTTATTCCGAAAGCCTCTCTTTCCGTGCGATCTCCAGCTCTCAAATGTTGCATCACCCCATCTCCCAATCAACTTACGCAGGTGGACGGGGCTATCACGCTGACAGCTGCGACTTACTTTACAAACTGCTGAAATGTGATTCAAAATTAGTTAGATCGATGCTAGAGGCGAATGGCTTTGCTCACACTGAAAGTCACGATTGGAATATGCTGTGGATGAACTCAAGTGGCAAAAGCTATTTGTACGAAGGACTCAATGAGTATTAGAAAATAAATCATTTCCCGTCTTCGAATGAGATCACGAGGAAAGATAAACTGTGTTATAATGTTGTCAAGATGTAGGAGAAGTTTGGGAAACATTTCTTTAATATTATCCCAGATACGTATGTTATGCCAGATGAGTTTGCGGATTTCTATGCGCATTTTCATAAACTTAAAAATCATGATCCGAAAAGAAATGTTTGGATTGTTAAACCGGCGGCGCTATCGAGAGGAAGAGGGATATATATTGTGGATGATATCTCTGAGATTAACTTAGATGAGACTACAGTTGTAAGCAGATACATTTCAAACCCGCTCTTAATCAATGGTCACAAATTCGACTTGAGAATTTATGTCCTCGTTTCCTCGTTTGAACCATTACGTGTGTATGTTTTCAAAGAAGGGCTGACAAGATTTGCTTCAGAGCCTTATTCGAACTCTCATTCTAAGTCTAACAAATTTGTTCATCTCACAAATTATTCCATAAACAAGAAGAATGATAACTTCGTACAAAACGAAGTAAGTCCGTTTCCTAATATTTCAAGAACTGCGAACAAGATGATTTCGGCTTCAAATGGTCACTCTCAGCTCTATGCAAACATCTTGAAACAATTGGCATAGACATGAATCTCTTATGGAGCAGAATTTATGATGTGATTCTGAAAAGTTTGATCTCTGGAGAATATGCAATCGTGAATGCTATCAAGAAGAACTGTGTTCATAAATCTAATTGCTTCGAGATCTTTGGGTATGATATTTTACTAGATTCGGATTTAAAGTAAGTTTCGATAAATAACATGAAGGCCATGGTTAGTTGAGATTAATTTATCACCTTCATTGGCATGTGATTCACCTCTCGACATGCAAATCAAATCAAATCTAATAGCCGACACATTTAATCTAATTGGAGTAAAGAAATTTGACAGGAGAAAGGAATCAATGAACAAAATGAAATATCGAATGAAAGGGGTCAATGGAGCTCCAAGAGGAAAATCATATAATCCCACAAGATATTCTAACTCTTCTTCGTTTAATACTATAAAAAGCAATACGTTGTTTACAGTTACGAACACATTCTAGTAGAATCAAGATTAGTTTTATACTTAGACACCAAATACTAGAGTAATAAACGAATTGACAAAATATCTAGAGTTGAACAATGCAAGCGAACAAGAAATGGACACAATGCGAAAATTAGCTTCTTTGAAATAAAAAGAGATGCTTCTAGACACAATGGGTGAACAGATGAGACAAGGGAGCTATGTTAGAATATACCCAGCAAAAGGTAGCGATCTTTACGATTGTTTCTTCTCCCAAAACCGCCCTGCCAACCGTTTTATCTACAAATGCTTATATTCAGATGAGTTAGTTCCAATGATAAAACCTAACGAAGTGAAGATCAACTATGTGGTTAACTTTGATGGGATGCCCAATTATGATAATATTAAGAAGAAGATTATTATTACGGAAGGATAGGGGAAGGATGAGAAAAAGGAGGAAGAGGGGGTTGAGAAGGGGTCGGCTTCGCAGAGCAAGATATTGACAGAAAAAGACGTAACCCCAGGAAAACTAATGAACGAAAACGAAAACACTCTGAACGGCAATGTAAAAGAGCGAAACATAGTGAGTGCCCAACCCCGCAACCGTCCACTTGACTCCAATTCAAATTCAAAAGGTGATGAAATAATCCCCGTCTCCAACACGAAAAAGCGTCCAGTTCAAACATCTCAAAGCAGTAGATTGAATACACTGGGATAAAAAGAAGCTCCTCCTCAAACTATGCCTCAGTCAGCATCATCGGGGGATGATAAGGTTTTAATTACTGGAGATGATGTATTGATTGAATATGTGGAAAGATTGATAGGTGAATTGAAACATTCAAATGAAAAGAATTTGTAGCAAAATTGTAGAGATTAGATGGAATCTTTTATTGCGCATCGAGTGTGGCATTGTTAAGATCCGAAGGTTGGGGATGGGAATTCAAAGTATTGGACAAGGCTCGACTCAAGACTACAAGAAATGAAAGAACGAAGAAAAAGATTAGTGAAGAGTATTTACAAGAAAGAAGGAAAATTGAACGAATTTGAAAAAGGATTCACAAAGGCATGTAAATAAAAAGGAACCGTCATCAAGAACTTCAAAGCCACTCAATTGGAAGAGATGCTGAGAACCAGCACTAAGAATGTAGCTTAAGAAGTTGTTTCTTGCCTTGTAGCTTAATCTAGAGGAGGCACACTTTCAAATTTCTCGCAGTCTTTGAAACCTAGTCATAAGATTGATTCTTGCTCTCAAGATGCCGAGACTGATGAGGATTCTAACAGAAACCATCAGCAGCCCTACCTTGCTAAACGACCATCAACAAAGAAAATAGTGTTTTAGCAAGATGACAGACACAATCAAAGTCAGACAATAGAAAAACCTTAAAACAACAATTTCTTTAATGAAGAAGGTGCTCCTGTTGCTGATAATATGGCTTTCTAGAAAGTTTAAAATCCAGTTAACAAAGCCATCAACCCAAACACATCATCCCAAAAGAATCTAACAGAACAACAGTCCTCAAGTGTGACTACAAGCACAACATTCCAGAAACAAAACAGTCAAACAGTGACATCAGTGACGAATCTATCAATCCCTCAGCACGAAAACACTGGGTCAGCTTATGTTCAGCCCACTTAATAGAGATAGAGACCGATGACTTCGACTATGAATTAGAATAGAAAGATCAGATCTAACTCGAGATAGACAAACGTCAAAGGATCGTAGGGAGGAATTGGCTCTTATAATTCAAATATTAGAGTTGATTAAAAGAACAATTCTTCAGTTGGGCAGGGACAAAAGCCTCCTAATGGAGCTGGGGTCACTGGGATTGGGATGAGTCAACAATAGTAGTTGGCGGGCAGAAAGAAACAGATGCATGGAGACAGCTCAATGAATGCACTGGCTGATTTACTGCAGAATTAAGGAGATGTTTCAAATTCATATATTTAGAAATATATCGATGTGAAGCAAGGCAATCCGCATGGAAGTGGCATTCAGAGCGGATTGATCATCTGTGGGGCTGGACAACAACAACAAAAGATGAGTGGAGCCTCACCTGCTGGAGCAGGAAGACTGCAGTCGGCTAAAGGGATTAACAATAGAAACTCTTTCACTACGAATTCAACTAAATCAAATTAACATAAAGTAAGTTCTCCTCTCTCAGCCTGTAGGATACGAATAGTGGCGGTGGCAGACCCACTGTTTTCTAGTTCATTCAATGACCGGCGTTTTGAATGTATAAATAATTCATATCTTGCTAAATATTTAAATTAAGAGTAACGAGTTATTAAGTAATTATTTAAATGGACACTAACTCACTGTATCCGATCGCAGTGTTGATTGACGAGTTGAAATGTGACGAACTTAAGAGAAGGTGAGTGGGGAAGGGCTTACTAATAGATTAAATGCTGTAAAAAATCTCAGTACAATAGCGACAGCCCTGGGGCATGAAAGAACCAGGAATGAACTCCTTCCTTATATTAATGGTAAGCTTACGATTGATAATCCTGACCGTAGACCTCGTGGATGATGAAGACGAGGTGTTGTTAGCATTAGCTGAAAGTCTAAGTAAATTTCTCGAGTATGTAGGCGGTGGCAAATTTGCCGTTCATGTGCTCCAGCCTCTCGAGAATCTATGCACTGCAGAAGAATCAGCCGTCAGAGATAAAGTAATTTATTATTATTAATATCATTAGGCTACTGACGCTATCAAAAAGATTCTTGGACATTGCGACATAAAATCCATGGAATAGGATGTCATCACATTGATTAAAAAGCTCATGAGCGGCGAATGGTTCACTTCTAAACTTGCTGCAGCAACTTTGATTCCTGTTGTTTATCCTCATGTTTCTGCCCACGCTCAACAAGAACTCTTTGTGATCTACACAAAAGTTTCAAACGATGATATTCCTCTAGTTAGAAAAACAGCCGCCATTGTTTTGAATGATATGGTTAAGCTGATGCCTAAGGTTCCTGAATAAGATCTCCTCAATATTTTTAGCAAGTTCTAACTCGATGAGTAAGATTCTGTCAGAATGCAAGGTATTGAATCTTGTATCGTGCTTTCTCAGCATTTAGCTCCTCAAAAAATCTCAACTTATTTGATCCCTTACATAAGGAAATATGCAGAAGATAAATCCTGGAGAATCAGATATTTAGTTGCTGACAAAATAATGGAAATCTCTCAAGGTGTTGGCTTTGAACTTGCCAAAGAACATCTCTTAGGGTTTTATTGCTCTTTTCTTGTTGATAACGAATCTGAAGTCCGAACAGCAGCTGTTTCTAGAATTGCTGAATTTGCGGGAGTTCTTGACACACAAACTATCGTTTAGACAATCCTTCCTTGTTTGAAAAAGCTCGAATAAGACACATTCTAATATGTACGAAACGCACTTTCAAACAACATTCTTGCACTCTCTCCTTTGATAGGAAAGGTTTCCACAAACGAGCACATCATTCCCATCTTTTTGACCTTATTACGTGACGAAAGCCCAGACGTTCGACTTGGCTTGTTCAAAAGACTTGATGATCTCAATAAGGTTATTGGGATAGAAACCTTGGCGCAAAGCATCGTGCCAGCACTGCAGGAACTTAGTAATGATAAAAATTGGAGAGTTAAGTTGACTGTTATTGATAC
>NVTG01000096.1 GCA_002401495.1 Candidatus Kaiserbacteria bacterium | reverse complement strand
CATTTCGAAACCCCGGATGGTCATGTGTCCTTCCGTGCGCAGGGCTCTTTCTCTGCCAATGACGGCGACGTGCTGCACGAGGCGGTTCTGGCCGGGCTGGGCATGGCGCGACTGGCCGAATATCTCGTGCACGAAGATATCCGCACCGGTCGTCTGACCCCGGTTCTGACCGAATATGTCCATGATCAGGCGTGGATTTCGGCGGTCTATCCCCATAAACGTCACCTGTCGCCAAAGGTCCGTGCCTTTGTTGACTTTCTGGCGGAAAAATTCACCCCGGTCCCGCCATGGGAACTTGGCTTCCGCGATGCCCGTGCGGTCACCCGCAACAGCGACGGCACCACCGACACCGCAGCCGCGGCACGCGATCGCGCCAAAGAGCGCACGGAAGCCGACCGATCAAGCGCCTAGAAGGGCAGGGCTTTCTGATAGGCCACGAAATCAAACCGGAACTGTAGTTCCGATGAGTTGGAAAGATCATCCAGAATGCGGCTTTCGCCTGTGCGCGCAAAGCCGCATTTTTCATAGAAGCGATGGCCGGCCTCAAACCGCGTATCGGTCCAAAGCATCACCGCTTCGCATTCCGGGTGGGTCTGGCCCAGCCACGCCAATGCCTTGGCCATCAGTTTTTGCGCCATGCCCCGCCCGCGTGCCGCGGGATGCAGATAGACCTTGTGAAGCTCGCCTTCGCGGGTGGTGGCATCATATTTGACACCAAAACAGCCCAGAACCCGGTCCCGGTCATCAACCGCGACCCAGATCCGGCCGTCATCGGCCTTGAAATCATCCACAATCGCGTCGAGTTCAGGGAACTCAGCTTCGCGATCAAACACACAGCCCGGATAATCGGCAAAAACAAGCGCGATCAGATCTGCAATGCCGTCGCCATCGCTGTTAAAGGCAGGCCGGATCGTCAAATCACCGACTGTCTGGGTTGCAATGTTTGTCATCAGCCCAGAACGACTCCCTTGGCAAGCTTGTCATAGCCGCGCAGCACTGCATCGGTATCCATCACCGATTTGCCCGGGCGCTGAATACGCGTCGGACGCAGCGCACCCGCGCCACAGCCAATCGTCAGCTTGTCATCAAGGATCTCACCCACCGGGCCGGACTGATCAATCACTTCAGCCGCCTGCACCTTGATGCGTTCCTTCCCCAACTCGAAATAGGCCCCTGGCCACGGGGTAAAGGCACGGATTTTCCGCTCAAGTGCGGCGGCGTCATCATTGAAATCAAGCTTGGCCTCGGCACGTTCAAGTTTGGCGGCATAGGTCACACCCTCTTCGGGCTGCTTGGTGGCAACTAGCTCCCCCTTGGGCAGCTTTTCAAGCGCCTCGACAATCAATTCCCCGCCAAGTCTCGCCAGATCATCATGCAGGGCATTGGCATAGGTCTCGGTCGTGATCGGCAGCTCGCCAATCAACAGCATGTCACCGGTATCAAGCCCGACATCCATCTGCATGATGGTGACTCCGGTCGCCGCATCCCCGGCCAGAATGGCGCGCTGGATCGGCGCCGCGCCACGCCAGCGCGGCAGAAGGGATGCATGAATGTTCAAACACCCGTGTTTTGGCGCATCCAGAATTGCCTTGGGCAGGATCAGGCCATAGGCCGCGACCACCGCAACATCCAGATCAAGATCGGCAAAGGCCTGCTGTTCCTCGGGCGATTTCAGCGACACCGGATGGCGGACCTCGATCCCCTGCGCGGCCGCCCAGGCATGCACCGGGCTTGGCGTTTCCTTGTGCCCGCGCCCCGCCGGACGCGGCGGCTGTGAATAGACGCACACCACGTCATGCCCGCTTGCAACCAGATCCTTCAGCGCCACAAGGGCAAAGTCCGGGGTTCCCATAAAGGCAATGCGCAGCTTGGTCATATCAATCCCATTCATCTTTTGAGTCTTCTGGCGGCAATTTGGCGTTATCCTGCCCAAATGACAAGCCAAGCCTTACCCCAATCGCCCAAATTCCCGGTCACTCACATCTGGCACGCGGACTGGAGCCTGTCGGCCAAGGGCCGCTGGGTCGCCAAAGCCACCCGCCGTGAAACCGGTTGGCACATCCATGCCATCGAGCCGGTCGGGATGCTCCATCAGTTTCGCCAATCGCTTGCCAGCCATGGCAAGATCGATGCGCTCTGGCTTGGCCTTGATATGCCCATCGGATTTCTTGATACGTGGTATGATGGCGCGAATATCAAAGACTTTAAAAGCCTTCTTGCCGTGCTTGGTGACGATCATTGGCAGGATTTTTTTAAAGTTTGTGAATCACCGGATGAAATCCGGCACACCCGGCCATTCTATCCGCAAAATTCCGGCACCAATGGCAGTGTCAAACGTGATCACCTGATCACGGCATTGGGCCTGCCAGACTTCGATGCCCTGCATCGTCGCTGCGAACGGACCACCAATCCCAAAGATGCCCCATCACGCAACGCCGCCTGTCCCGCCTTCTGGACATTGGGGGCCAATCAGGTCGGCAAGGGCATGTTGCACGGCCTCAAACACCTGATCATGCCGGGATATGCCGATGGATTTAACATCTGGCCGTTTTCCGGCGATCTTGAAGCCTGCAGCAAATCCCCCGGCGTCACCCTGATTGAAACCTATCCCGGCGAGATTTATGGCTGGCTTACTGACAAAAGTGAGTTGACTAAATCAAGTCAGGACAGCCGCAAAAACTACCTGCACAAACTCCGCCAAGATGCCAGCACGAAGGGCATTGAAATCAGTCCTGCGGTCTGGGCCGACATCAAGGATGGCTTTGGCCCGGATCACGGCAAGGATGATGCCTTTGACGCGCTGATTGGTGTGATGGGCTTGATTGAAATTGCCGAAGGCCGCCGCCCTGAACATCTGCCCAACGCGCCACGTGTTCTGGAACGGGAAGGCTGGATGGTCGGACTGAACCCGAACGACCTGAAACCACGTCGCACTTGAACAACAAAGGGTGAATGCTCGGATTGTCATTCCCGCGAAGGCGGGAATCTACCATCTTCTCACCAAGTTATGGATTCCGGGTCTGCGCTCTGCTCCGCCCGGAATGACGATATTGGTCGGCGTCAGAGCAAAACAAAAGGGCCGGAAAACCGGACCTTCGCATGCGTTTAATGATCGAGAGTCTCAGGCAGACTTTTTGGTTTTCTGCAGCTTCTGGACTTTCTTCAGGATCATGTTGCGCTTGAGCGCGCTGAGATAATCGGTGAACAAAACGCCATCCAGATGATCAATCTCGTGCTGGATGCAGGTCGCAAGCAATCCGTCCGCCTCGATCTCGTGCGTTTCGCCGTTTTCATCCATATAGCGCATACCGACTTCGGCCGGGCGTTCGACATCGGCATATTGTTCCGGGATCGACAGGCACCCTTCCTGATAGATCGAGGTTTCTTCAGATTCCCAGATGATTTCCGGATTGATCAGTTTGAGCGGTTCCGGCTTGTCCTTGTCATCGGACACATCCATGACCACCACGCGCTTCATCACCCCGATCTGCGGTGCTGCAAGGCCAATGCCCGGTGCCGCATACATGGTTTCAAGCATGTCATCGAGAAGGGTCTTGATCTCATCATTCACGGCTTCGACCGGTTCGCATTCCTTTTTCAGGCGCGGGTCTGGAACGATAAGAATTTCACGCAGGGCCATGGGTCTCTGATCCGGTTTCGAACTTGATGCAATATATAATTATAGCGAATTTCGCGCTTCGAGATAAGGTCTCCCCACGCCCAAGTCAAGCAAACAGCCCGATTTGCGCGTTATGGCTGCCATGCCCACGCCATAAAAACCGCCTTAACGCCGCGCGTTATTCTTGCGCGTCAGGCGTGGCATCGTCACTGGCACCTTCTGCGCCATCCTCGGGCCCGGCGAGCAATTCCATCTTGGTGATGTCACGCACATGGGTTTCCGACGGGGCTGGTTCCTCGATCATGCGGTCATCGGCAACAATATGCTTTTCCTTGAGCTTGCGCGCCGAAACCAGAACCGATCCTTCGAGTGTCCCCAGTGTCTTGTTGTAATTCTTGACTGTGCTTTCAAGCGACTTGCCCATGGAACTGAAATTCTTGGCAAGCGTGCCCAGGCGATCAAACAGCTGCTGGCCGATTTCACTGATATCACGCGCACTTTCCGCCAGGGCTTCCTGACGCCAGCCATACGCCACCGCCTTGAGCAAGCCCAGAAGCGTGGTGGGTGTCGCCAAGATCACCCCATCGCGGAAGCTGTCCTCGATCAAACGCGGGTCACGCTCAAGGGCGGCCGAGAAAAAGCTTTCACCAGGCAGGAACAGCACAACAAATTCCGGGCTATCAACCGACTTCCAATAGGACTTTTTCGAAAGTTCCGTAATCACCTTGCGCACATTGGTGACATAGGTCGCCATCAATGCTTCGCGGCGTTCATCGTCATATTTCTCGTCAATCGCCTCAAGATAGGCCGATGTCGGGGCCTTGGCATCCACCACGATGTTCTTGCCACCCGGCAGGTGAATGACCATGTCGGGTTTCTGAACGCCTTCGTCGGTATTGAAATGCACCTGTTCGTCAAAGTCACAATGCTTGAGCATCCCGGCAAGTTCGACAATGCGCTTGAGCTGCAGCTCGCCCCACTTGCCCGACACCGATGAACTGGACCGAAGGGCCGAACTCAGCGTCTGGGTTTCCTTGGACAATTTGTGTTGCGATTGTACCAAAGTCCCGACCTGCTCACGCAGCTCGCCGTAAGCTTCCTTGCGGTTTTTTTCAAGTTCATTAACCTTGGTATCAAAGGCCTCAAGACGCTCCTTGATGGGTTTTACAAGGCCATCAATCGCCTGCTGGCGTTTTTCAAGATCGCCCTTGGCCCCTTCCTGCAGGCGCGAGAAGTTTTCACGCGCGAGCTTCATGAACTCGTCGTTATTGATCTTGAGCGCATCGGACGACAACGCCTTGAAGCTATCAAGCAGCTTGGTCTTGGCATCTTCAAGCATCTCAAGCTTTTCCTTGGCGGCCTCGCGCTCTTTCTCAAGCGCAGTTTCAAGCTCTGACCCCTTTTCGCGCCACTGATCAAGGGCGGTGCGAAGCTCTTTCACCTCGGCTTCAAGCACCGGCACCCGGTTGGCCGTTGTTTCGGCAATGGCGCGCTTTTCCGACGCCTCGGAAAGCTTTTCACGCATCTGCGCGACCTCTGTCGCAAGATCGCGGCGCGTGTTTTCGGCGTGTTCGAGCTGCGATGTCAGAAGGGCTGTGCGCGACTCCGTCTCGGCCTCGGCGGCATCCTTGATGCGCTTGACCATCATGATGCTAAAGGCAAGTGCCAGAACAGATGCGCCAAGGGCACCTGCTGCCAAAGAAATCGGATCCATTGTCCCACCATTCGATTACGTGTTGCAGTCTTTGTATCTGTTTTGTTCCATCAAATCCAGAACCGAACCAGACAAACCCCATATCCGGGCACGGAAAAAATGTAATCGGCTTCACTGGCGAAGATTAAAATTCCGAATATATTTCAATATCATAAGGGAATACGATCCAAAACCAGCGACCGAACACCCCCAAAAAGACGGCGATGTTCGGTTTCACGTTCTGCAACCGGGTCACTTGACCCGTCATGGGGACCAAACCGGACCATGCCGCCCCCGTCTTAAGTTGTATTCCCTCAATACCTTCTGCGCACTAGCATAGGGCGCAAGCGACAGGACTAACTTTGCCG
>NVTG01000095.1 GCA_002401495.1 Candidatus Kaiserbacteria bacterium | reverse complement strand
GATTCAGCAATTGATTGTAAATGGTGATGTCTCGTTTGAAGCGCAACTGGGAAATCGGCCGAATAGAAAGAAATTTCGGCAAAAGTGGACTCGCCGAGTCCACTTTTGAGCTTTCTATAGTTTCGATTGAAGAATGCAGCTGTTGCGAAACGCGAAAGGCAGTTCCCTCAGAGAAAAAACTTTGCAACAAACTGGACTGGCTACTCGATTGATAGCCGATATCTTCTCCACGAACCTCTTTAGAGGGCAATGCAAATCCTAAACTTTTATGTCCGTTGAGCGGAGCGATAGTTTTTCCTCTCCATTGCTTGAGTTCCTCTTTTAAGCAGCGTTGAAAACAAATGATTTCGGAAGGAGCTGTTGATGGATCAATTAAAATAGCACCGATAGAACTGTTTGATTCTTGTTCAGTGTCTTTTGACAGATAATGTGTGACCAAAATTTTTGGCTGACCAGCGAGGTACCAACCATAGACACGCATGTCGTAGCGCCGTTGCAGCAACAAAAAATCGCCGGCAAAAAGTTTCTTATTAAAATAATCAAATCCGCAAAAGGGCAGCACCAGCCTTTGCGCTTTTTTATACAGGCGCAAATAGTCGTCTTGCACGTCAGATGCGGCGAACCTACGAAAACCCATGGCATTCCATAACAAGTATTCTATGACATGTGGGTTCAAGCACGCAAGAGGGTATTTTTTGCATGTGGTTGTCACATGATCGTCTTATCCCAAAGGAAAAGGTCCATTGAAAAAACTGCAATTTCGTTTGCGCACCTTTTGAGGGGCCAGGCTCTTCAATGGGTAATCTATTGCTCAAGCTTCATAAGATTTTTCAGAACAGAAGATTCTCTCAAGATCAATTCGATCGACACAGCATTTGAATGGTGGCTTAAATCTCCATCTTTTCGTGAATCCGGCTGTCCTCTCCATGAGCTACTCGCAATACCGATGAGTTTACCTGTACTTCTATGTATAAGAGGGCCACCAGAGCTCTGAACATATTGAGATGCGGAATAGACCAAAAAAGAAAGTAAAGAATAGCCAGACTATTCTTTTAAAAAACAGTAGTGAAAACATGGATATAAACCTATCTGGAAACGGGCGTTGGCCTGCGGAGATGCTCAAGGAATTGGTGCTATTACGGCTTTATAAAAGGTTGGGCACGGAAACTATCAAGTTAGTATTTGAATAGACTGGACCAGTTTTTTTGCTAAAAATGATTCAAAACAAGAGAGCATAGAACATATGATCGGCCTCAAATCAGGAAAAATAAAGTCAAAACCTCTTCATGCTAGTTTTCAGTCCACATAAGTCGGAAGCTCAAGAGGGCCCCCAGATATATTCGATCCTCCAGACAAAGCCCGGAAGGGAACCGCTAGGGCCAAAAATATTGTTAGAAAAAGTAGAGTTTTTACATGTCTCATTCAGGGCTAAAAGTATTCAAAATTCATGCCTGCATACCCGTCCGAATTTGAGTGGAAGTTGGGCTGGGAGTTTTTCAAAAGTGAAAAAATTTATTGTCCTATTCTCGTAAATATGTGCCTGAGTAGGGTTTTTCACAAAAACTGTAAACTCTTTTGACACTTTATCCAGTGCCAGATTTGCCGAGCCCTTTTTTTTGTTGGATGTGAAAGGAGTAAATTCTAAGAAATGAATACCCTTAAAATTTGTTCTATTTTGATAAATTTTGAGGGTTTATTTTCTAACCCCTTAATTTATTTGTTATATTTAGAGTCTGTCGTGGGGGAATAGGTGAAAAAATATCATTTAATATCTATCTTTATTTCTATTGTATTGATTCTATCTTTTCAAAATTGTTCAGATACTAAATTTAAAAAAGGACCGACACCCCAGGAAGTTTCATCCATCGCGCCAGAACAGGAGCCTGAACAAGTCAGTGAGGACATTCAGCAAGGAGTCATCTCCACTGGCCTAAAAGATATAACGGCTTTTGTCGGAGATGATGTCACTTTTCAGATTGCTGCGACATCTTTCGATAATTCCCCTTTGACCTTTCAATGGAGTGGAAATTCCGTTTTGCTAACTGGACAAACTGAAAGTGTTCTAAACATTTCAAATGTTCAAATTGCAGACAGCGGGACTTATCGCGTCGATATTTTCAATACTCCTAAGACAGGGCTGGCTCAGGACTCTCAATCAGCGGTACTCAATGTTTTATTATGCAATCCTGACTCGAAATCTTCCTGTTCTGTCAGCTATGGTTCTGGTCAAAAGATTTGCGCCTCTGACGGAAAAAGTCAGGGAGCTTGTGTCGCAACAGGATGTAACAGTGGTTATCAACTAAGTAATGACGCTTGCCAAATTATTCTAGCCAAAACAGCCACTTGTAGCTCTTGGCTGAATATTTACGCAACGGAGATCCTCTATTTTTTTGGCAAAGGAAAATCTCAAGCCACTTGCCAAAGCCTTTGTGTTAATTGGTACATCGCGAACAAGAAGCCGACACCAGGTGGAATTTTTACATGTGCACGCCATATCAATGGCGACTGCCATGGTGCTGTCGCTGGAAATGCTCGGAAAAGTGGAAATCTCGGCTGCAGTGGATGCCGTTCTTCGATCTGCACGGCGAAGTAGCCTTAGAGTTAAAACAGGATAAACGCCAAAAAGTGTGCAGTTCTGAGCTACACAATACCCACTTACCAGCGCAGCAGTCCCTGTGGGACCAACGCTGCAGCCCCCTGAATCATCCAAAATACTGTGGCAGAGCACGCCATGATATCTGGTCAAATTCGCTCTCGGAGCGAGGAAGCAGTGCAACTAGCTTTTCAACTAACTCTTTCCGTGTGAAAACGATATGAGTCGTTCCGTCGTTCCAGGTATTTTTTAATCGATACCCGATCTCACCCCACGGAAGGGCAAACATTCCTTTGACAGAAAAAGGTCCACGGCCGATGTAACGGCAAAGCTTTTCAAGTTTTGACCGCTTTCCAGTCTTAATACTGACTCCAGAATGAACGCTAAAACCGTTCAGATTAACTCCACCGTTATTCGAAAACTTCAGATTTTTCCGACTCAGGTCATCCTTTAACGGCGAATGATTTTCCCTGCCCGATCCGAAAATGCTGTGGACTGAAAAATCGATGCTTTGTCAGAGCCTCTTCACCCGGCTCATCTAAAAAACATCCTTGCTTTTCTAAAAGGCGAATGACTTTTTTCTGTATCTTAAAAACAATGTTTTCTAGCTCTTCCTGACTGGGAGCACTGAGAGGTAAAAGTCTGAGTCGCCCAGATTCGGTCTTGGTGTAAACACCGTCGAGGAACAATGTGTGAAAATGCACATTCGAATTTAAACTTCCGCCTGCCCGCTGAATAACCGTGATAGCGCCACATTTGGAATTCTTTACTCCGAATGACTTGGATTTTTTTCGACAATGAACTTGTACCGCGTTGATGAATATTTTCAAAACACAATTGATCAGATCTGGCTTGTAGGCCATTAAAAATCTCAGAAAAATGGAAAAAATATGACCCATTGACGAGTACCGACATCTGGAAAGACACTGTCAGTCAGATGGGCCGCTGTTTGATTCATGCGCTTGTCGCAGCAGGAGGGGCAGAAACTACGTCGTTTGCAGGGAAATGCGACCAGCTGACGTCGTTTGCAGTCCTTGCAATGAAATCGAACAAAACCATATTGCAATAATCCGCACTTGAAATAATCATCGACTTCTTTTTTAACGAAACCTGGCACTTCGTACATCTGTGCACCCGACCCCATACCGGCAAGGAAGCTCGGCCACTCTTTTTGAAAAATTTTATACAGTAGAGTATTTTCAGGCTCTCGCCTGGCATACTCGAGTAAAACCAGCGCCATATAAAATTTGTATGCAATCTACTGCCACCTACGAGTTAAATTCTATATGCAAATGACGTCCGAAGATCTATCTCGCGGACGGACAAATTTTCGGTTCGAACACTCGGGTTATCTCCCGCTATTTTTCATTCGAGAGTCACCAAAAAGGGAACTATTCTTTGTCAGTTAGCGGTCGCCATTTCGTACTTAGCGAAACAATGCTTGTCATCCAGAGCACTTGCTCCGCATATTAATAAGAGTAGATATACATCATAAAAACCAACCCAAGAAAATTGGCAAATGAGCGAAAACCCAACGGACACTATCTTCGATAGTGCCACAAATTTTCAAAAAATATTATAAAAGCTACATATGAATCACTTATTGTCTTAAAATTAAATAAAAAGCCCTAAGCGATTGCCTAGGGCCAAAGTACACATTCAAAAGTATCGTCAAGTAAGAACTACTCGACTAAAGCTTCAATCTGCTCATCGTCATAAATTTGCACTGATTCTATGTCAGTCGTTACTGCATTGATCGTTTGGCGAATGGTTTGCAAATTTGTCAGATCGGTATAGCTCATGTCAGCTGAAGAGCCGTTCAATGTAGGTGTAACAACAATTGTTTCACCACTTCTCAAATCGATCATAACTGTAAAATCAACCTGTGCGAGATAACCCGTTCCAGATACTGTGCGACGATCAACAAGGCCTTTCAAAACAACGACTTGATCGTGATAGTTAGAAATGGAACGCACATCAATGTCATTCTTCTGCAGTCTAAAGCTGTAGCCCGAAGTGTTTTGAATTTTCTGTTCGATAGACTTTGTCGCTTTGTTAATACCATTCATAAAGTTGGCAGCAACTCGGCCTGGCAGAGCTGAAATATCTTTTGCAAGATCTACGAACTCCTGACTCGGAAGATAAACCTGAGAGTACTGAAAGCCCTTGGTCACGTTCACTTTCAAAGACTCACGGTAGTAATCAAGCATGTCGTATGACAGGTGCCCTGCTGATCCATACAACCAAGCAACCATGCCGTAGCTCCAATCATCTTCGGTTAACAGAGTCGCCTGCGAAGCCCAAGTGATTGCTGGCTGGTACTCATAACGATCCCAAAGTGGCTGCCAAAAACTTGGTGTGTAAACGTTGCATCCATAGAAGCTGCAAAGAACGGCAGTGGAAAGTACAACTCCAGAATAGTAATGCCTACGATAACGGTACTCATATGAATTCCAATATCCATAATCACCAGTACTGATACTCATGCCGTAATTGTCATCCCAAACGTAAGTGCTACCCCAACCTAGATTGACGTAAATATTGGTATAGTTATAATTGTTTCGAATTACCGTGTTCTGAGTGTAGTAGCTATCACGATATTTCTTCTTACCGGAACGATACTTCCCTGGGCCACGAATTCCGGCTCGACGTCCTCTCTTGGTCACTCGCCCATGTTTGTTGATCAAACCACGATTTCGCAACTCTTTGGCCGCTGGGCTATTCATTCGGAAAGAACCATCACTGTTTCTTTTCGTAACCTTTTTAAGACCACGATTTGTAGGCATTCCATCACTTCGAACGTGCCCACGGCGAAGAAGCTCTTTGCCGGCCTTTGTTCGCATGTCAATTTTGCCATTACCTTTTCGTTGTACATTTCTTAGAAGGTCTTTGCTGCTAGTTTGACCGACATGTTTTTTCTTTCTGCCGCTGTTCGTTTGGTGTTTTTTCTTATCACGACGACTCTGCTGTTGACGTCTCTTTAGTTCCGCTTTCGCAGCAGCTGTGTTGCGCTTACGCAGCTCTTTGCTGCTAGTTTGGCTTACATGTTTTTTCTGATTGCCGTTTTGCTTGCGATTTCTCGCCTTGTCTCTT
>NVTG01000094.1 GCA_002401495.1 Candidatus Kaiserbacteria bacterium | reverse complement strand
ATTTCATCTTTCTTTTCTTCGTTTCCCTCCTCGTCTTGTTAGCATCCTGATTCAAGCTATTGATTTTTGTAATCTTCGTACTTTTGAAGCCATTCAGGCTTACCAAGTTAAAATTAACAATTTGGGTGGTGAGCTAATAGTTCGCTAAGTCCACCTTTCCATCCACATCCTGTAATATTTAGATTTATATATATAATTCAATAGGTTAGCGGCCTGTCCCAAAAGCTGGCCAAAGTCTGGCCATGGACAGGCCGCAAATGGTGGTGAAATTGCCAGCCGCGGGGCGTCGCAAGTAATTAAAAACTATGGATTTAATCGCTTTGGGGTATCGACGCAGGCCGGGGCGGATTGGCCGGGCTGATATCGATATTCTGCCAACTTTAGGCCTTCTGGTGCAACTTCGCCCAAATCGTTTGGTTATTTTTGAGCGGGGCGGGTGCGGGTTGCTTTTGTTATATTTCAGTATCTTAGCCCGCTGTCAGGTCGAGGCGAGGAACGAAAGCCGAGGAACGGCCCACGCCAAGGCCTGAGAATGCGCCATATTTTGACCACCGGGATATAATTATTAATTATAACCCATCATCATTAAAGTATGATCTTTATACGTTTATAGACAAGCGCACCTTGGCCGCGCCATTTTGGCGGCATGAATCA
The DNA here is from genome assembly GCA_002401495.1 of Candidatus Kaiserbacteria bacterium. Next base: position 5,044 of record NVTG01000094.1, on the reverse strand, counting down.
CGACGACGACAGCGACCAGAACGACGGCCCAATTTTGCCCGACAACATCGACGACTTGCCCAAATCACTTGAGGCGGCAATTTCACAGGTCGGGCCAACTGGTGAGGCGGCAAATCCAAATGAGGCCCCCCCCGAAAATTCAGGGGGGCACCCCCTCCCAGCGGCCGGCTCTGCCTCCTCTACCCGGCCCGACACAGGCCGAAGCCCAAATTCTGAGAATTCAGCTGCAAGCGAACCATCGGCCAAAGTGGGCCGCCCTAAAGGATCACGCAATAAGGTTAACCAAGCTTATATTGATCAGTTTTTGGAGCGATATGGATCGCCGTTAGAGGGGATGGGGGAGATACTCAAAATGGGTATTGATCCGGATAACCGCAATCCAAAAGACCCGCTGGGGATTAAGCAAATGTCGTCGGACCTGGGCATTAAGCCGGCCGATGCGCTTAAGGCTAAATTGTTCGTGCTGGATAAGGTCGCCCCTTATGTGCATCAAAAAATGCCAACGGCCATTGAGTTGGATGATCAACGGCCATCGATCACGATTATTGCCGATCATGCCCTGGCCGAGTTTATCACCGGCACAGAAGACGACGGCGACATTATCGATTTGGGATCGATCGAGGTGATTGAACGGGATGAAGGGGGTCGGGGGGATGGCTAAGTCTCAAACCAAACGCATCGTTGATATGAAATACAAACCGCCGGGCGCTATATCGGCCAGCTTCCTGAAATCGACGGCCAATGTGCGCATGATCATGGGGCCTTATGGGTCCGGTAAAACATCGGTCTGTTGCTGGGATATAATGATCAAGGCGATCAGGCAGCGTCCCAGCCCGGTGGATGGGGTGCGTTATTCCCGCTATCTGATTATTCGCGATACCTACGAGCAAATTAAAAAATCAGCCCTGTTGACGTGGCATACCTGGTTTCCCAAAGAAATGGGCGAATGGCACGCCGGGCCGCCGGGCGAACATTTTATCGAATTCGATCACCCGGCCGGCGACGGCACGACGGTGCATTTGCATTTGATGTTTGTCGGGCTTGGCGATCATTCGGTTGAGAGTGTGACCAAGGGGTTGGAGATTACCGGGGCCTATATCAACGAGGCTGATTTATTATCTGAAGAAGTGTTAAACGCCATCCGGAAACGGTGCGGGCGTTACCCATCCAAGCTGCATGGCGGCGCCAGCTGGTACGGGGTGATTTTGGATATGAACGCGCCCGATGTTGAAAATTGGGCCTGGAAACGTTTCTTCATCAAGAAGCGCAAAAACCATATGACCTTCCGCCAACCGGGCGGCATGATCAAGCTGGAAGACGGCAGTTATATCCTCAACCCGGCGGCCGAAAATGTCGAGAACTTACCAGATCGTTATTACGAAATGGAAGTCGAGGAAATGCTCGATGATCCGGAAATCATGGATGCCGATTGGTTGATCCAGCGGATGATTATGAACGAGCCTGGTTATGCCAGGGACGGCAAGCCAGTGTTTAAAAACTTCCGCGATAGTCGCCATGTGGCCAAGAATCCGATCCAAGTTGACCCGACGCGTAAAATTACCATCGGCGGCGACGGTGGCCGGACGCCTGCCTTGATCTTCATGCAACAACTGGCCAATGGCCAATGGGGGATTTTGAAAGAGATTTGCATGGAAGGGGCGATTGCCGAAGATGCCGGCGAGTTGGCCATGATCAAGATCCGCGATTGGGGTTGGCATAATTACGAATTTGAAGCCTTTGGCGATCCGGCGACCGACCATGGCAATGAAACCAGCCACGACAGCTGGATGGATTTGATTCAGCGGGCAATGAATATCAATTGGACGGCCGCACCTGGCAACAATGATTTGACCCTGCGCTTGGGCGTGATCAACAAGGCGCTCAAAACCGATATCATGGGCGAGCCTGGCTTTTTGCTATCACCTGAATGCCCCAACTTGCGCAAGGGTTTCAATAGTGGCTATCATTATAAAAAACATGTGATCGGTGGCCATGCCACCTATGCCGAGAAGCCGGCAAAGAATGAATCATCCCACCCGATGGATGCCTTGCAAAATGGCATGTTGGGCGGCGGCGGCATGGCCAGCTATCTGCACCGCGGCCAGCAAACGGCCGAAACACAAAAATATTTAAGTCAAACATCGGTTATGACCGATGATCAGATTGGTATGACATGAGTGAAATCATCACCGCCACGCCGCGCGACGTTAGTTATATTTTGGCCAATCTGCGCCAATGCGACCAACGGGAATTAGATGCCACATGCCCACCTGAAGGCGTGCCGGGGATGGCGCATATCATCACCCAAGTGGCGACTTTTTCCTATGTGGCCGTGGTTAAGGGCGAGTTGGGCGGGCGCCATCCGGTGGCCACCTGGGGCGCCTGGCAGCTGCACCCCGGCGTCTGGATTGTCTGGATGCTGGCGACCGATCGCTGGGGCCAGGTGGCGCGGATGGTCACCAAGCAGGCGCGTGAGGCTTTGGGGCCCGCACTTTATGAAGTTGGTGCCAACCGGGTGGAATGTCTGTCGATCGAGGGTCACCACCAGGCGCATCGATGGCTGCGCTATTTTGGCGCCCATGTGGAGCATGAAGATCCGGACACCTTGCAAGGCGGCGAAATCTGCAATTGGGGCATAAATGGTGAAACCTTTTACCGGTTTGTCTGGTTTAGAGGCGATAGTTTCATGCAACGTTACAACAAAGAGGAAAATGAAGATGGCGAAATTTAGAAAAACCCCCGTGGCGGTCGAGTGATGACCGGCTTAATTATGAAATACTTTGTCCTGAAGCCGCGTGGCCAGGACATTTACGCCAAGGCCAGCCGGGCCGCTGTGAGGGCATATGCCAAAGTGATCGAAGAAGAAAACCCGGAATTTTCCCATGGCCTTTTGCAATGGAACACGCAAGAAATGCAAGCGAAACCAAAGGAAGCCGACAAATGAGCCAAATGGATAAATACGCGGAAGTGCATATCAGACGCGCAGTCGCCGGGGTTGTGGTGGAAGGTTACGACAGAGCCCGTAGAATTCAGGGTGGCGGCAATGCTTGCTATCCGGATGAATTTGCTTTTTCAAATATCACTGAGGCTTTGGCCTTTTTAGCGACAACCCCAGAAAATAAAGAGGAAATTGAAGATGGTGAAATTTAGAAAAAACCACCCTTATTTTGGGTAAGCCCACTTAATAAACACCCTTTCGTCGCAAGCCCTGCATTCACAGTCCATAGCTTCGGCAAAATCCACAACCCATCTACCATTTTTCCAAACGGCTAGAGCCTCGGTGACAATATCTTTGCTATCACAAGCCCCGCAAACAGGTATCTTTTCGTCTTCGTTGGCTGGTACGGATATTTCATTTTCGCAAACATCATCTAAATTGATATTACTTTTCATTGGTTTCCCCCCAAAATTTAAGTATTAATAAGGACTACACTATTTGGTTGAATCTGACTAGGGCCTTTCATTTTATCTTTAACTTTAAACGTTAATCGTTAAAAGATCAGCTTTAAACGTTTATTTATTATTTAATAACAACTGGTTAGTATCCACCCCATAAATTCAATTTATTTGTGAGGTGTCGCCAATGTCCGGTCCGTCAGCCAAGAAATCCCCAGGCCAATCGAAAGATATTCTAGAAAGCTTCGGGGATCCGGATGCCTGGAAATGTTTGTGTAGCGCCAGCGGCATTACAGAAGATGGTTTGAAGTGGCGTAAATTCACCAAGGCAATGTTTGTCGGCACTGGCTGCTTGGTTCAGGTTTCGACCGAAATGCAAAATAACAATGGCCAATGGGACTTGGCCGAGGCCGTCACTTTTGTGCCAGGTCCGACCGAGCCTATCCCGGCCCGTGATTCCAAGGGCAAAGTGACCGGCTATCGTCTAGGGGTCAGCCGCTAATGTGCGGCGCATCCTCACCGGCTATGCCGGCCCCGGTGCCGGCACCGGCGCCGCCGCCCGTTATCGATGATACGGCCGCCGCCAGAGAAGCCGCCAAGAAAAAGAAAAAGCGCAAAACCAACCCGGCCACGACGCTGCTTAACGGCGCCGAAGGGGTAACAACCGCGGCCAATACGTCAAATGCGGCCGCCACCCTGCTTGGCGCCAGTTCGCCCTTGGGGGCTTAATCAATGGTTGATGTTGTGGCTTTGATCAGTGATGCGGAGGCGGCGAGAAATGCCCGCAGTCCGTTTAATGCTGATTATGACGATATTGCAATGCGCATGTGGCCGCGCCAGCAAGGCTTTGCCACTGGCCAGCGACCCTCCACCTTTAAAAAATTAATGCGCGATTCGACCGCCTGGCAGGCATTGGATCGGGCCGTCGCCATCATGTATGTGGGCATAACGCCGCGCAACAGTATTTGGCACACCATTGGTTTTCAGGATGATCCGGAATTGGCCGATTGGCAGCCGGTTAAGGAATATCTGGAAAAGATACTGACCACAGTTATTTTCAACGGCCGTTATGCGGCCGGATCCGGTTATGACACGGCGATCGTCAATATGTTCAAATCAGAACAAGCCTTTGGCACCGGCATTTTCAAGCTGGAAACAGAGCCGGGCGGGCTTTTGTATCGTTATGAGTTTTTGCCGTTTCGCGAATGCTATCTAACCACCGATCATATTGGCCGGCATAATGGTATCTATCGTTTTTATGATATGACCCCGCATCAGATCCTATCTGATTTTGGCCATATGCCTAAGTCAGTGAAACAGGCGGCCAGTTCATCCCCGGATCAAAAATTTAGGGTGATTGAAATTTGTCGCGAGCGCAAAATATTTAACCCGCGGCATATGGGCGCTAAAAATATGCGCTTCATGTCGGCCTGGATATTAGAAGAAGACCAGGCGTTATTGCGCGAAAGCGGTTATCACGAATTTCCCTATATCGTTGGGCGTTTGATGCCGGATGGCACCGACCCCTATGGCATTGGCACCGGCGAAATGGTTCAGGCCGATGTGCGCGAATTGCACCAATTGGTTACCACCAATACCAGGGGCGCCATGAAACAGGTGGATCCTGTTACTTTTTGGCAGCCGGATG
>NVTG01000093.1 GCA_002401495.1 Candidatus Kaiserbacteria bacterium | reverse complement strand
TTATTACAGGAACGACCCATCAGAAAATCTAGTGATCGAAACAGACTGGAAAATCCCGTTCAACTACTGGTTTCGCATTGGTGTTGTTGTTTCTGAAGTTCTCCCCTCCACAGATCCCAAAACATACAAAATCACAACATATTTAAACTACGACCCAGTTCAAATTGATGATTATATCCCAGTGAACGCTGACAAATTCAACGAATCATTAAGTTTCGGATAACTAAAGCCAGGCTACACACGCGATGCCATCGTCTGGAGTCGAGCTCTAACCAAACCCGAAATGACAACTGTCCTTCAAACATTTGAAGAAGTTCAGCTCTATAAAGAAGACATGGTGGCTTATTATGATTTCATCCCTATATTCCTAGGTTTCCAGCATGATAGATCACCTCATAAACGATTCCTTTACGCAGCAAATAAAGTATATCCAAAAGACTGTAACTTTCATAATTAAATTTAGTCAGTTATTAAAGGACGAATGGATGAGGATGAAGAGGGTGATTTTGTTTTTGTTGGATTACTAGCGTTTTCAGATGCTGTACGACCTGACGTTAAAGATGCAATTCAAATTGCAAAGGAAGCTGGAGCACGAGTTGTTATGGTAACGGGAGACTATCCGGAAACTGCAAGAGCAATAGCGTTTGAAGTAGGAATAGATAATAGAGATAACGCACCTGTTCTTACCGGGGCTACTATAGAAAAACTCTCCGACGAGCAATTACTAAAAGCATTAACTGAACATAATATTGTTGCAAGAGTATTACCCGAGCAGAAATTAAGAGTTACCAGATTATTGCGTAACAGTGGTGAGGTGGTTGCTATGACTGGAGACGGAGTAAACGACGCACCCGCACTCGCTGCCGCTGATATTGGAATCGCAGTTGGAAGTGGAACTGAAGTAGCAAAAGCAGCCTCTGACCTTATTCTAATTGATAATAGTTTCTCTGTAATAACTGCAGCAATTGCAGAAGGTAGAAGAATAGTGGCAAACTTAAAGAAAATTGTTACCTATCTTCTCTCAACTAGCTTTAGTGAAATAATTGTAATTGGGGGATCCTTTGCTTTTGGTGCACCACTTCCTCTTCTACCAACCCAGATTCTTTGGGCAAATATAATTGAGGAAGGGTTTATGAGCTTTCCTTTTGCGTTTGAACCAGCAGAAAAAGGTTCAATGAAAAAGAAGCCCGCAAAACGAGGTATAGGAAGTGTTCTAACAGGAAAGGTGCGATGGTTTATATTTTTAGTTAGTGCAATAACAGGACTATTCTTGCTCGGACTTTTCTTCCTTCTACTATGGGGTGGTGTTCCTATAGAAAAAGTCCGTACCATTATGTTTGCAGCTCTATCAATAGATTCAATGCTTTACGCCTTCTCCTTTAAAGATCTTTCAAAGCCAATATGGAGAATACCTCTTCTTTCAAACCTATATTTAATTGCAGCTTTGTTTGCGAGCTTTGGACTACTACTCATCACTCTTACCTTTGGACCTTTAAAGAAACTACTTTCACTAACAAGTCTTTCGGTTAATGAAATATTTATACTAGTTCTTCTTGGATTACTGAACTTAGTTGTGGTTGAAATTGCGAAAGTATTTTTGAATAGGAAATAGGAGTATAATTACTCCATGACGATCTGGATAATAGTAATTCTTGCACTCAACCTAATTGCGATGGCATACATCGTTAAATTAGTTAGGGGTGGCTCTCAAGTGGATTTTCTACAAAAAGAAATCCAGAATTTAAGAACTTCTTTTGATACAAAGATAGGGGACAGCACAAAGCAAATTAACGATTCCGTTCACCAGCAATTAAAAGAATCCAGCAGAATTGTTCAAGATGTAACGAAACATTTAACGGAGCTTGGAGAAACCAACAAACAAGTTATTGGATTTGCTGAACAACTACAAAAACTTCAAGACGTTCTACAAAATCCAAAACAAAGAGGAATTCTAGGGGAATACTATCTCGAGACAGTTCTTCAGAACGTCCTTCCACCCGGGAGTTACCAAATGCAATATAGTTTTTCAGACGGAGACATAGTGGATGCCATCGTTCGTGTTAAAGATAAGATAATACCAGTTGATTCAAAATTCTCTCTTGAAAATTACAACAGAATGATTGATGCTGGGAAGGATGAGAAGGCAGCGTTTGAAAAGACTTTCGTTAACGATTTAAAGTTACGAATACAAGAAACTGCAAAATATATAAAACCTGAAGAGGGAACAGTGGACTTTGCCTTTATGTTTATCCCTAGTGAGGGAATATATTACGATTTGATAACAAACAAGGTTGGAGCCGACGATGAGTCCCTCATACAGCGCGCTGCAAGCCGCGACAAGGTTATTATCGTCTCACCTACGTCTTTCCTTGCATATCTACAGACAGTCCTTCAGGGGCTAAAAGCAATGGAAATAGAGGAAAAAGCACAAGACATATTAAAGAATGTAAGTAAGCTATCTTCACATTTAAATAGATACGAAGACTATTACACAAAACTAGGAAACCAGCTTGCAACAACGGTAAATCACTACAATGCAGGGTACAAAGAGTTGAATAAGATAGATAAGGATGTTTTAAAAATTACTGGAGAATCTAGTGGAGTTGAGGTACTTGAGATTGAAAAGCCTGAAAAGCAGGTGTAGACCTTGCTTTTTCGTGACAAATCATTAATATATTGGGACTTATGGCTGAAAAGAAAGTAACAGAAAAAAAGACACCTGCTAAGAAAGCTGCAGTTAAAAAAGCTCCTGCTAAAAAGGAGAGCGGTTTTGCTGTTATTGCAACAGGAGGTAAACAATACATTGTACGAGAAGGAGACTTTCTTAACCTAGAACTACTTGAAGGAGAAAAGAAAGAAGGAGCAAAGATCGAATTTGAAGAAGTGCTTCTTACTGATAACGGAAAAGAAACTAAAGTTGGAGAACCTACAGTTAAAGGAGCAAAGGTAATGGCTGAATTTATTCAAGAAGGACGAGACAAAAAGATTTCAGTTATCCGATTCCGTTCAAAGAGCCGATACTTTAAAAACAAAGGACACAGACAACCTTACACGAGAGTGAAGATTACAAAAGTTTAGATACGAGAAAGGCGCCGGTAAGGGCGCCTTTTTCTTTAGCATAGGTTGTGCCTTGGAATTAGCTTATCAGCGATATAAATTCCGGCAAACATTGAGGCCAAAGCAATTATAGTAAGCACTCTTACTTCTGGAAATAGAAGTCCAACTATCAGAATAATTACTATAGAGGTACCTGCAATAGCCATACCGTATTTTTTCGCCTCAAATTTTCTTGTGCGGATTCGGTGAGGACTCGTTGCCACTGTTAGATATCCATCAAATCCAAAAAATCCTATTAAGACGATAAGAATTACTAGTTCCATTGTTTAACCCCGTTGTTTGAACTACTACCGCAACTATACAAAACTACGCCCGATTTTTCAATGCCTGAGACAGAGTTGCGGCGTCCGCATATTCAAGTTCAGACCCCGTCGAGAGACCCCTTCCTAGAATTGTTGTTTTAACACCTTTAAGATTTTCAGAATCCTTAATTTTATCAAAAAGATATTGAGTAGAATATTCTCCATCAGTTGTGGTTGAAAGCGCAAATATTATTTCCTTCAACTTATTCTTCTTAAAATATTCAGAAAGTTCTTTCTCTCTCATGTAATTCTTCTTTCCAGTTAATGACATCACTCCACCAAGAACAAAGTACATGCCCTTGTAGGCATCACTCTTTTCCATCTGCTCTATATCGGTATCTTTCTCAACGATCATTAACTGACTCTTCTCTCTACCAGAATCAGAGCAAATCTTACACTTGTCTTCCAAGAGTGTTGAGTAACGCAGGCAACTCTCACATTGCTTTATAGTTGAAGCCACCTCAGTTATCGCTTTTGCTAGTGTATTTCTGTAACCAGCATCTTGTCTTAATAGAAAGAAAACAAAGCGTCTGGCCTGCCTTGGCCCGATCCCAGGGAACTTCATAAACATTTCTGTAAGTTTGTCTAGCTCTGTCATAATTAGAATTCTTCTTCCGCTGTTTCATTAAAATCTCCAAAGTCTGTTTTTGAAACAGGTTGAAACGTTGCTTGCTTCTCATCAAAAAATAATTCAATACGTCCAACAGGACCGTTACGGTGTTTTTCAATTAAAATGTCTGCAATGTTTGGTCTGTCGGAGTTTTCGTTAGTGCGATCATCACGGTGGATGAACATAACAACATCGGCGTCTTGCTCGATTGATCCTGAGTCACGAAGGTCAGATAGTCTAGGTGTACCTCCACGTTGTTCAACTGCACGGGAAAGTTGTGAAAGTGCTAGCACCGGAACGTCCAGTTCTCTCGCCATTCCCTTTAGAGAGCGTGATATTTCTGTGATTTGTTGAACCATGGAATCTGAGTTTCGTGTAGCACCAGGAACAATTAACTGAAGATAATCCACTATTATCAAAGCTAATCCCTTTTCAGATTTTAATCGTCTTGCAATGGAGCGCATCTGAAGAACTGTTCTATCGGATTTATCATCAATATATATTGGAGCGGAAGAGAGTCTGTCCATTCCGTTACGGAGTCGATCGTACTCATCATCTGATGAAAGACGTCCAGTTCGTAGTTTCCACGAATCTACTTTGGATTCAGAAGCTAACATACGATCAGTTAGTTGCTGGGAGGACATTTCTAGAGAAAATATTCCTACGGCGTTTCCATGTTGAATTGCTGTTTGGCGCGCTATGTCCATCGCAAGGGTAGTTTTTCCAACGGAAGGCCTAGCTGCTAATATTATAAGGTCTGATTTTTGGAATCCAGCAAGAATATTATCCAAGTCTTTAAATCCAGTGTGAATTCCACGAATCTCATCTTTGTTATCTTGCAATAGCTCCAGTCTTTTCCAGGCGTCCTTAAGTTCATCTCCGATTGCTACGAACTTTTGTAGGGAAGATGAGTTAGCAATTTGAAATACAGTTGATTGTGCCTCATCTAGCAGCTTCTCAATCTCAGCATCTTCTCTGTATCCTAGTTCTCCAATATGATCAGCAGCAGAGATAAGCTCACGGTGAATTTGTTTTGCCTTAACAACCTGTGCGTAATGAGTAGCGTTAGTCGCGGCAGGCGCCGAATCAGTTAATTCTGAAAGAAAAGCACGTCCTCCAATTTGTTCAAGTTGTTTCTGGGACTTTAGTTTTCCTGAAAGAGTAACAAGATCGATTGGTTCACCTTTGTTGAAAAGAGCGAGCATGCTGGAATATATATCTCCGTGTTTTCTCGCGTAAAAGGAATCTGGATTTACCATGTCAGCAATGTCATACATTGCATTAGGCTTCAGCATAATTGCACCAAGAAGGGCGCGTTCAGAATCTAAATCTTGTGGTGGTACACGAGTATCGCTCATAGAAAGATTTTACCATGACAATCCATGGAGCGTATTTTAGGACACATGTGAATATCTCGGACAAGAGGGGGATATCTATTTGGAAAGCTCAGGACCTTCTTCTGAATCTTCAATTTTGTAGCCAGCTTTTTCAATTAAGTCTCGAAGTGAGTCAGCTTTTTCGAAATCCTTTGACTCACGAGCCTCTTCCCGTTGTTCAACTAGTTCTTTAACTTCCTCAGGCACTTCTAATTTTGTAGCGGTTCCGTGAAGTAGTTTATCTAGACATTCGTCGTTTTGCAAGATGAAAAAACCGGTGAGTTTCATCCGGTGGCCGCCTCAGCGCAGGAACACAATGAAGACGG
>NVTG01000092.1 GCA_002401495.1 Candidatus Kaiserbacteria bacterium | reverse complement strand
TCGGACTTGCCTAGAAAAATATCCGGAGTGAACGAGCCGTCGCCAGAGTTTTCAAATGAATCCACTTTGACCTTCGCAAGAATCAAGTCTGTTGGAAACGAGTCCGGAGTTTGGCAAAACTCATCACAGCTCGCACCACCGTCACAGACTTCAAATGGTTGATTGACGAAACCGTCTCCGCAAAAAACATCTCGAGGAAAGAGACTGAAACTCAAAGAATCCACAGCCGTGCCATTGTCTAAATTCTGCCGTACTTCAATGGTGTTAATTGCATGTAATTTGGTCGGAGTCACCAAAGTGGAAAAGGTTCCATCAGATAGACAGGCGGCAGTCAAATTTGGTCCAACCAGATCACCAGCAAAAGAAACTAAACCTTTGTCGGCGCGACAAGTTCCTGAAAGCAAGAATGTGGATAGTCCAATCCGGCCAGCAGCATTGGGTTTGGGAAGTAATATTTCTAAACTATTCAGCCCACCAACCGCATCTGGAGTATCTGGAACATCCGGCACAGTTGCACTGCTATCAGTCGCTCCCTTATTGACAACCTTTTCTGTTAGCTTGCAGCCATTTGTGATAATTAGTAGGGATGTCAAAAAAATGACGTTTAAAAAAACTGAAATGGAATTCATAGATGCCTCATCCTTGATGCGATTTTCTATATACTACTATGGTGGGGACTTAGAGCCAATGCGGTGGCAGTACCAAAGATTTGCTAGAAGCGTAAACCCAACATTAGTCCCGAAACTGGTCCCGAAGTTGATTTTAAAATCTGCCAACTTTTTAGTCAGCGCGAAGACATCCAGGCATACATCAGCTCGATCATCTCCTCTACCGCCTTTGTCTTACTGCGCGAGTAATGATTTAAGTACTCCGTGCAACAAGAAATGCTCGACTGGTATTCTGCGATGTCACTAGGAGATTTCAATAAAAACTTTTCTGCAAGCTCACCGAGGGACTCGAAACATTCAGCAACATGATCGAGGGAGTCACCCGCCTTCAAATCATCATAGTTCTCTTTTATCATCAACTTGATATACTTTCGAACACCGGAAAGATCTTCTCGCAACAGCTCTCCATTGAAACCTTTGAAAGAAAATCCATAGTCGTTTTCTAGAAACCTCACATAGGCACCCATCACCGAAGGCACACGTAAGAATCCCGACCAGGGGCCTCTGTTTCCATAATTTGTATTGGCCTCCATCAGACTTAACTCTTCGTCGGCATCAACCATCACATCAAAAGCCCAGACATTATGTAACGTTAATTCGAGCGGCAATAGATCTAATAGCTCTTGCACAAACTGATTCACTTTTTTCACCAGGTCAGGGCGGTTGTACTTTCTTTCTCGCCAGCGCGACCAAGTGGCATCCGGTACCAACTTGTTATAAAGAGCGTGAACACGAAACTCGTTGTTTTTCTCGCCAGCTGCCGTCGACCAAGCAAATTTTTCTTGCAGTATGTATTTTTCTCCTCCGGTTACAGAGTTTTCTCCGACCACGGCATGCGAAACAATACTTGGCCCGAGTATTTCATTGGCTGCAAAAAGTTTTTCTGTATGCAACAGCCGCTGCAGAAAATCTTCTTTGCTAAAAACGATTGCGCCTGTCGTTATAGAAGCGAGATCAAAGGCAGGTTTTGCAACAAAACCATGTGGGAATACTTGATCCAGACACTTAGAAATTTCTTCTTCCGACTTGATAATTTTGCCAGTCTCTCTAGCGACAACTTCATTGGACAAAAGAAAACTCTTTAAGCCAAGGGTCTTTTGGTGAAATCGTGCGTAGTCCTCTTTTAGATAATGTTTGAGAATTTCCGAATAAATCAGCTTATTCCCCATATAAAAGCCCACCTCAGAGACCTCTATTACATTTCGCTCATAGAAAAATTTAAGCAGTGAATTTTTGTCTGCCTGCACATCGACGCTCTGATCAAAACAACTTTTCGGTAGTTCGACCGGTCTTGCGTCAATCACCTTGATCAACGCTTCGACATCGCGCTGAAGGTATCGAAGTGGATCATACTCGCCATCTGGTGAACTATGTTTAATATATGGAAGTTTCATTGTCTGCACCCTTTTAATTTCGACTGCTATTAAGACCCGTATTTGTGTCAAAATTATAGACACAGATAGACAAATATGACGGCTTCTACCTAACGAACGCCACTCAAATAATTTCCTTTGCCAATGCTGTAAAGAAATATTCAATATCCGTGCCGTAAAAACTTTGTCTCTTTTCATCGCATCTGTTAAAATGGTTTCTTCATATAGTTCGAACCGCAGAAAGGTCTTCCGATGAAAACTTTCCCCTACATCGAGCACGGCCTCGATTCCTCTTACCGTTATTCTCCCAAGGATTTTCTCGACAAAGAAGTGACTGCATTAATTCAGTCCATTGAAAAACGTCCGCTCGAGCTTTCAAGTAAATGCTTCGACCGAAAAGTCGATGTCGTGGGAACCCGAGCTGGTTGGCTCAAATCGGTTTACGACAGCGGCATTATCGAAGCCTCGCTAATGACCTTTTACCTGGGCAATAAGTTGATTGCCTCGGAAGTGTTAAAACATTATCTAAAAGAGGACTATGCACGATTTCATCAAAAAACCCTTGGCTTAAAACACTTCCTTCTTTCCAACGAACTCGTTTCACCAGAAGGAAAGCTCACGGCTTCCGAAGAGCAAGTCCTAGCTGCCACTAAGAATGAATTCCCCGGTGGCTTTGTTGCAAAGCCCGCTTTTGATGTCGGCTCCGGAGAAAAAGACATCATCATTTTTGACGAATCCGTATTTATACGAAAACTTTTTTCGACGGACGAGCTCTACAAAAAAGACGAAATGCACCAACCCAGCGTCGCAACCCACGAAATGGTCGGCGAATGTATGATCACCGGTGGTGAACGCTACATCCTGCAAGAGAAGTTCGGCACCTCGTTACTTGAAAAAACAGAAACGGGGAAAAAATTACGTGAGTTTCGCATTCACGCTTTTTTTGACAAAGTACTTGGCGAAGCCACACGCTGTCGCTGGAGAGGCAATCGAAATCTCGACGAAGAAACCAAGGCCAAAGCGATCTCGTACTCCCAAGAGTTTTTGGACTTGCTGCCAAAGTGTTTCACCATTCGCAATGCATGGTCCTTTGACCTACTCGTCGATGAAAGCGGTGTGATGCGTTTCAGTGAGATACAAACAAACTTCGGCGATGAAGGCCCCTGGTCTGGAGCACTGAGACGCCCCGGCGTACTCGGCGCCTATGTTCGTTACTTAGAAAAAAACTATCGTTGGTCCTATGAGGGCATCGGAGGGCAGCTTTTTCACGCCAACCTCGGAAACGCCAGACGATTTATCAAGAAACGAATTTTTGACAATTCAGCACGCATCACTAGCGGACGAACCACTACCGATTTATTACAAGGCCATCTCGAAATGATCGAAAACATTGCACGCAAATACCTTGAGATCGTGCCGCCTGGAAATCAGGAATATGCTAGTGGACTTTCTCTCACTACAGGGTTGCTAGAGCGACTCTCGGAGCACAAAGGTAAACCCGTTGAAGAGCTCTTTCCGCTTCTTCAGAAATGGATTGCTTTACGATGATCCACAATAATTTATTCCCATGAATTACTGCAATGGGTCCAGCAATCAACCCTTCCGTCGAGAGCATTTTTTGTAATAATAAGATTCCACGTTTGGTGAGCTGCTCCCTGAACTCGACATCCGCCAACATACCCGGGCCCCGAAGGATTTCGTGTTGCACCAGTTAACTGACACAACTCCCATGTCCCGAGACCATATATTGCTCCAGGCTGCCCCGCACTTCTAAACCGAGACAATATTTGCTGAGTTTTCACCCCACCCGGTCGACATCTCTCAGAGATCGGTCTGGCCGAGTCATAAACTCCACCAGCCTCTTGGCAAGCTTGATTGAGATCGGTGACAGAGTTGCACTCCCGAATTGCATTTCCTCCATCGACAAAAACGATCAGAGGTACAACGACATCCCGCAACCCTCCCCCTAGGCGGTTAGGTATCAAACCTCGTATTTGAAGGTCTACAAGATGGCGGTTATAAGTTAGAAATGTGCCCGGCGGATCTTCGACATCGACCGCTGACGGTCCCCCGGCAGTTTGGTCAATGACATTTATTTGGGTGATGGTAATTTGCGAACCCGGAAGCAGTTGACCGGTGGTTAGCGTGTATTGTGCAAGCTGCAAAGGAGAAACAGCTCTAGGCGTGCCACCCGGACCATTCGGAATCAACAATGTCCCACCAAGAGCTGTGGCACAAAGGTCATCGTATTTCATTGTACGAATCACATTATCGTTTAAATCGAGAAAGTCCGCTTTGTCTTCTGCGCTTTTTGTTGCCTTGATAGAATACGAGAGAATTCCCACAAGGCCTGCTAATATAGCGCTGAGAACACCCGCCACAACAAGTACCGCAGCAATTGAAAACCCAGCCTCGCCAGAAACCTTCACCATGAACTCCCACAGTAAGCCCAGCATTCAACTGTGCCATCAGAGGCATTAAGTTTGGTAAGTATTAACTGCCAGGGGCTGTGCAAACCACCCCGTACTCTACAACCCGCACGGGCATTCGATGTCGCTGCCAAAACCTTCCGTTCTCCGGTGAGGACACAAATCTCCCATAGATCCGAGCCAATGGGCGCTAGTGTTACTGTCTGTGAGCCCTGTCCAGGATTCGACTTTGCAAAAAATTCCCGCGCATTCTTGAAGCCCCCCGGCCGACAGCGATTTCGCATTGCAGCCCCTCCCGAATTATAATATCCTCCCGATTCTTCACAGGCCTGACTCAAGTCAGCCTCAGAAGCGCACCTAAGGATGGTCTTCGTGGCACCCTGGTTAACAAATGCAACAAACGGAATGTCAATTGGAACTAAACCACCACCCATTGCAAAGCCCGACCGTTGAGCCGAAATCTCAATATTGAGAGAGTACCTATCAAATGAAATAAACGTTCCCGGTGTCACAGTCGATTCGATGGTAACAGGGCGCGGGCCAGCCGCCCCCGTATTGTCAACCAACCTAATTCTGCTAATAACAAGCCGTGAACCCGGCACTGGCTGCGCCACCGCCAGTGTGTACTCTGTCAAATTTAGCGTCCCAATATCAACAGAGGCGCCTGCATTGATCACTTGGCCCACTAGCGCCGTCTCGCAAAAATCGTTGTATTTCAGCATATTGGCAATTCGGTCTCTCAAAGCGAGAAACTCGATTTTGTCTTCGGTACCACTGGCTGTTTTAATTGTGAAGTTTATCATAGATGACATCCCAGCCATCAAAATACCAAAAATGGCAGTTGAAACGATGACAGATATCAAAGACATTCCAGACTGGTCTGACCCCTTAAACATATTCAAAACCTCTTACTATAAGATTAACGAACAGAGCCACGGGAAACAAGACAAGATATCTCAAGCTGAAATGACTGTTTCAATATGCGATTTTTTACAAGTCAGAGTCGAATACTCGATAGAGCGACCTTGGCAGACCGACCTTAAATGAGGGAATTACTCGCAAAGACCCCCTGCCACGAAACAAGGCCGTCTCTGTCACGCTCAACAATGTTCGCATCGGCCAAAGATGCCGACCAGACAAGATACGCTCCTGCGAATGCTGGACAGATAGGCCCGGAGTGATCACCGCCTCGAAGTCTTCAAACTGTCTCTGCCAATCGCTCAATTGAGACTTTTCTTTCATTACCACTGGCCGACTAGCGATCCCATTCTGCGCCATCAAAAAACGATGCTCTAGGGCCGGGAGGGCGCGACCGAAGTATTGTAT
>NVTG01000091.1 GCA_002401495.1 Candidatus Kaiserbacteria bacterium | reverse complement strand
TATACCATCCTTCATTCTTTTCAGGATCTTTGCTTTTATCGATAGCCGTGTTTATTGTGGTCTTTTTCTTTTCACGTTTTAATGACATGTAATCGCGAGGGGCGAAGGCGCCTATGTCGCAGATTCCTCCGTGGGTGAAGATTTTGTAGTAAATTAACGGAGGAAATTTATCACCTCCAAGTCTAAATCTAATATGACAACCAGCAGCAGTATCTAACATCCCAGCTTCACCCGGATTAACACTTTTTAACAATTACGCAGGATCCCCTTTTTCTTTAAAGTTGATTAAGTCTTTGTAATAATTGAAGATCTTAACATTAGTAAAAGCCCTCCATGCCTTCTGAATCCTCTCAACCGCCATATCAGCTTTAGTTTTCTTAGGTGATCTTTTCTACACTTTTTAGATATGTGATCTCCAAGCCCATTAAATCTAAATGGCTGCAATATGATACATTGCGAATCGATGATACTTGAATAATCGACGAGTGAGAGACATCTTGAATGTTGCTTAGATTAATGCTGCACAGAAGTTTTTGAAGCAGAGGTCTTCGTTTTTATGGATAATGTTAAATGGACTAGTTAAAAACTTCGATCTTAATTTCTACATCGACGTGAAATGAAGTTCTTATCGATTTCTCTGTTTAGGGTTAGATAAAGCTGTCACACGATTTCCAGGTCGCAGATTTCCTCGTTTGCTGAAGGTTAGGGAAAGACTTACAGCTTTTTACGGATAAGGAAACCCTTCATTATTTTCTAGATCTTTATTGCTGCGAGGTGTTGAGCTGCCATTGGTTTTGACCATGGTTTTTGGATTATTTTCTAACACACATAAACACCTGAAACTTACTCGTTATTAAACATGATTCTTATTAAGATAATAAGCCTTATGCATAGTTTTCGCTCTGACATTCCTGATATGTGAGTCAGATTTGAGTGTCCCCAGTCCATCACTCCCAAGCCCTCCAGCGTTCCTAATGTGCCCTCCCGGATTAAGTTAAGAAGAAGTTGACATATTATATAATTAATTATTCCGTTTAGATCATTATTATTATTAATAGGCGATTAGGATTCAGAGAGCTTTTAGAGAATGGATAATTAGGGCTTATAATGAGAAAGTTGTCAATTTTGTTACGTTGATGAGCTAAGTTAGAGTTAGATTGATTAAAAGAGATGCTTATGAGGTTATTAGAAAGGCAAGTTTTGTTAAGAGGAAGAGGAAGTTGATTAATGTTTTCAAAATTATATACGAAAGAGAAGATATGATATGGATCTATCGAGGGTTTAGCTGTTGGAAACGAAAAGTGTTTGGAGATACAGAATCTTTGATGGTGCAAGAAAAACGAGTGTTTCACCCTAAGATATGTAAAAAGAGAATTATCGAAAAGATTTTTATTAGAAGAGAATTAGGAGTGAAGGAAAAATTTGGGTTGTGGAAAGATGAAGTCAAAAGATAAATAGAGTATGAAAGATAATAAGAGCTTAACACATACTACAAAAAATACCTCCCTCAACTAATCTCCCGATTCGATAAAACAAGAACCTCCGCCTCAATCGAAACCACTTACACAATCTGGAAAATCACCACTCTCACCAAAAAACAATCAGACCTCAATCTTGAAACGAACTATAAAAACACAATCAATCGTCTAACACATCTCATCATCTCAAAGCACTTCTACCGACTTAAGACCAACATCATTGAAAGAGAGTAAACTAAGTCGAGACTGATGGAAATATCGCGTAATAATAATGAGAGGATGAGAAAATAATAAATTAGTGTTGTGAAGAGTTTTTTTATTAGGTGGGCTGAGAAGAGGAAGGATGAAGTGGCTTTTTTGGTTGAGGATTTTTAATTGGAAAAAAAATCTGTGGAGGTGGTGGAGGATAGTTTGAAGTAGCTTGAATTGGAAACTTTGAAAAGAGATGAAATGATAAGAAAGAAAACATAAGAACTATCAGAAAAAAGAAAAGAATACATGATAATCTGCGCCAAACAACTATCAACAAGCTTAGATAAAATATACATCCACAACACCCTTTAGAAGATATACGATCATGCCTTCCAACAAGACGATTATTGGAAAACTCTTGAACGCTAGAAATTTGATCATTTTTATTCAGATATGGACAGTGAAAAAGTTCCTTACCAAATGAAAAGTCTTTATAAGCATATTGCTCAATTCAAAACAATGAAATATGTAGTCCGCCTTCAAAGAATAGCCCGCAAACGCCAATCATAAAAATGGCTAAAACAATTCACAACCGCCCCATCAGAAGAAGAGATAAACGAAGATGATGGAAGTCCAGGAGAAGAGAAATTCGCTGTTGATATTAGTAGATTGTAGAAGAGTGATAAAGATTGTGTTATATTCTGATTTAATTCATTATTATTATTTATGAGGTTTTAAGTCTACATAATTGTTGATCCTCTATCCATTCCCTCCATTCTTTTACCCACCGCCGGGACCAACATTCGCCCCAGATCCCAAATACTGCTTCAAATCTTCTGTTTTATAAATATTAACAGCCTTCCCTTCTTTCCCCACCACCTAAAAGCTTAACGTATGACCATGCCTCGATTTCTAACTATTTTACCCATTAATCACCCCTCTAAAATAAAACTCAAACTTACAAATTCCCTTGCAGCGCCAACTATTAATGTGACGGCGACGAAATCTTTTTCATATTTCTCTACGAATGATTCGTCGTAAAGTCTTAACTATAATTAGGTCCCAAGTTACGATAAGAAGGAGAAATCGAGGTTTAGATCGTTCCCATATCAGTACTCATAAGTAATTATTACTTTGACCTTTTATTCTTCTTTATTTTACTTCCTCCTCCACTAGATCCTGTTGTTGTCATCCCTCCACTTGTGGTTGGTGTTTAGTTATATAGTTGCTTTTGTGAACGATCAGGAGCAGAAGCTTAATAATGTTATTTTTCAGTAGTTGTCTTCCGCACAGCTCTTGAACTTACTTACCCACTCATATTGATCGATTGCTTGCTTCGACTGTTTGTACGTTGGTTTCGACTGTCATATGACATGTTAGTTGGAGTTTTGCCATTCACTCCAGAAAAGAATTTGCTTTGAGTTTTTAGGTTGGAGATTGGGGTTTTTGTTTTGTTTTTTGTGGATAAGGGGACTGTGCCACTGCCATAATTGAAATCTCCATAAAGGGTGAGGGATTGGTTGGGTTTTATTACGGCTGTAGTGCGCTCGTGGGATTTTGCTTCTGGAGCGCGTGTTCTATTTATATATGCTTAGTTTTGGAGGTTCTTTTTTGGCTGGTTTTGTTGGTAGTTCCAGAGTGAAGTGTTTTGGCTCTACATTCTGTGATGTTGAGGTTTCACGGGAGGATGTTGTTGGTTGCGGGAGGATGAGGACTGGTAGTTTTGGTTTCTGCTCGTGTTGAATTCCATGTATTGACTGTTTCTACCAGATGAGGCCGTTTGAGCATCGTAATCTTTGGTAGTGAGGTTATTGAGTTCGTACTTACTTGCACCGGTGTCGCCTGGGACGCCTTTTTATTGTTGTTGTTGTTTAGATTAATGCATTTCATCCTATCTTGAATCTGCTTGTTCAATCTAATAATTTTCCTTTGCAAGATCCTACAAAAACCCAGGTGCAAAATCAAACGTTTTATTTTTTATTTTCTTTTGACTTGGTCCCGTTGAATGGTTATGAGGAGTTTGTTTAGATTGCTTGTTTTTCTGCTTCGCTTGTTGATAATAGTCAGATGAACGAAAGAGGTCTTCAAGTGCATCAACACTGTCTTGGTTAATGTGTCTAACTGACTAAATTCCCTAACTAAAATCTGTGTTTATTTTTGCACCTTTGCTCACGTTGCGAGAATGTTAGACGGATTGAGTGGAGTCTTGGTTTTGTCTTATTTGCTAAGAATTCCCATTGACCCCCAAAGGCGATTTCTACGAACTCGCCCCCGCATTCTACAAATAACTAAGTAAAACAGGAGGAAAGTCAAACGTTTTAGAATTGCCATGTTTAGTTGAAGTCTGCGGAGATTTAGCATGCAACTGCTGCTGCATCAGAGGAAACACAAACTTAGCATTGACATCAGATTTAGCAAACCTCTCTTCAATTTCTCTTTTGAACTCTAACAGCTCCACTTCGATTTTATCGTTTATATAGCGAGGACGTGAAAGAGGACCACATGCCAATCCTATTATATTTCCGTTTGAGGCACGAATGTCATCGTCAAAGTATTCCATTATGTAATCCTGCAAGTCTTGGGAGAGGTCATGGTACTCGTTGAAGTAACGGTTGGGGGATTGGCTTTGTTTTAGTTTTATTTTGTTTTCTATTACTTCTTATCTTCTTTTATTCGCTCTGGCTTTGTTTCCGTTTGGTTGATAATAGTGAGGAGAAGTAGGGTGATGCTTCCCACTCTCATAGATTTGAACTTGATTCTGTTTGTTCAACTTACTCATCATCAGCCTCTGGTTAACTCGGTTAATAATAATGAAGACTTACTTGCTGTTTGTTCAATTACATGTTTTATGAATTGTTCTGTTGTCTTTAACTTGACATTTAATACTCTACTTATAATAATAATTTAAATCATATTTAAGAAATGTCAGGTACGTCCTTCCCATCTGTAACTGTTGTATAGACAAACCAGCAGACGCAGCCAAAGCTGATGACAAGGGTCTCGCCTCTCTACCCATTCGTGCTTACCTCGACCAAACAGTTGTACCAATCTTGCTTCAATCATTGGCTGAATTAGCGAAAGAAAGACCCGCTGATCCCATTGAATTCGTGGCATAATATCTCATGAAGAACAATCCACAGAAACAATGAGACCCCCCATCTGCATCCCTGAGAGATGTTAAATACAGAAGTTGTTTTTTAATTCAAATATTAACCCACACGCCCATCATTAAATTTCCATAGGAGCATCTCCTGTCGAGATATCCAGCTTCAATTTCCATTCATCAAGAACCACAGTATCACCCGCTTTGAAATGGAACCCTTCTGGTTTCGCATAGACCTTCTTGTTGTCAGATTTGTAGTTTCTCATGAATTCTGATTTCCCTTTTTCTATCACCATTACGTCTACGTTGGAACCTGAACCTAAATCGTGGTATATTCCAGCTTCGATTGCAGTCACGACCATCTTAATCCCTTCCTCTTTCTACCCTCCCATAAATAAATCCAAACTTACAGTTAAATTTTCCTTATATTCGGACTCAAAGATAGCCATAGCAGCTAATGATCCAGATCCTGTTGTCATATAAGGATTATATGATGTTGCTCCATCAGGGGATACTGAACCAAGATGATAGCCTTGACAATCTACTCCTCCTATAATTAACCCTGTTCCAATGTGACCTTGATATCTGAATAAGTGTTGGGTTAGTCTTTGGACTACTGCGTATACTCTGTTTTCTCTTCCAGTGTTCAATTTCTGTAATTCCAATTCTCTCCTCAGCATCTCTATAAAGATAAACTTGGAGAATATCTTACCAGTGACATGATCGCAATCAGCAGCAGTTCCTGCACCACAGCATTTGATGTTGGAGGCTAGGTCGTGGATTTTCATGCAGTTTTTGTCGCCTACTATTGATCCTCCTGTTGCTCTTGTGTCTGCTGCTAAGATTACTCCGTCCTGGGGAAGAGATGGGGTTAGATTGGTGGGACTTACCTTGAATACTAAACCAACGATAGTAGTTCCAGTTTTCATGGGTGCCTTTTCTTTCATAATGCCATTATCGAACAAAGCCTTGTTACGGATACAGTTTTCAAAGTTAAAGCCCCCAGTGCTCAGATTATCAATATATTGTAAATCCATTTTGAATTTTATTTATTCAATTAACACGATACATTTCCACGGGG
>NVTG01000090.1 GCA_002401495.1 Candidatus Kaiserbacteria bacterium | reverse complement strand
CTGCTCGACGAACCGACCAACCATCTCGATTTTCACACCGTCGAAGCACTCACCGAGGCTTTGCGAAATTACAGCGGCACCGTCGTATTAGTTAGCCACGATCGCTCGTTCATCGGTCGCGTCGCCAGCAAAATTGTCGAAATCCGTGACCACCGAGTCGACCTCTTCCCCGGCACATATGACGAATACCTCTGGAGTCTCAAAAAAGGTGTCTGGGCCGACAAAGAGCTCGGCGACACCGACTCCACGAATTCGAAAAACTCTGCAGAAAAGAACTCTAACGGAAAAAATGCAAAAAAAGCCAATCACAAAGATCGGCAAAAAAAAGTCGCCAAAGAAATTCGCCAGGCTGAAAAAAAAATTACCAATGTCGAATCCAAATTAGAACAACTCCGCAGTGCCGTAGAAGAACAAAACCAAGCCCTACTGAGACTCTCTGGGCTTGAGGCCAGTCAAGTGGCCCAACAAATCAGCAATGACCAGAGCAGCCTCGAACAACTTGAAGAGTCCTGGATATCTTTGAGCACGAAACTGGAAAAACTACGTGAGTCAGCCCTTCTTACAAAGTGAGATTTATCCACACTGACCTTTAAGCCCGGAAAAATTTGCGACAATCTTAACGATTTTCCCACGCCAGCCTACCGAAACATAGAATGACTGGTGGGGTGGGCAAGGAGACATTGCTCTTTCGAGTAATGGTTCACCCCGACGGTCAGGTTTTTGCCGCATGGCGTGCGCAACTCAGAAAGAAATTTTCAAAGCTCAATTGCCGGTCGACATTTCCGAGCACATCTCTTTCGAGCTGAATTGTCCAACCCCAGATTCTATTTAGAACATCGATATCAGCCTCTAAAACGAACTTTTTAGACCAGCTCGTGTGCTCATCCCCAAACATCGCCGAAGTCTGTCCTCCCGAACGAGAACGAAACAAATCTCTGACCCAAAGACGAATACTCTGAATCAGAAAAAGGGCGGACTCCTTGTCTTTGACGAGATCCTTGACTTCTCCATAGACGGAAGCCTCTGCACACAAAGCTTTGCGCAACAAAGCCAATCCTGCATTCCTTAATTCGAGTAATTCACCCGAGCCACTTAGGACTTCAGCTTGCTCCATCGAACCACCGCAGGAGTCATAGACCCAGTCCGGAAAATCCCCAATTTCTTTAATTTCAGCTGGTGACAACGGTGAGAATCGAAACGTCTGCGCACGGCTACGAATGGTCGGCAATAGTGCTGCGATACTTTTGGAAATTAAAATAAAATAGCTCTGCTCCGGCGGCTCTTCCAAAGTTTTTAAAAGTGAATTTGATGCGGCAGCATTCAGCCTCTCAGCGCCGTCTATGATGACCACACGAGCGCGACCAATTTGCCGCAAACTAACAAAGCGAATCACTTGCCTCGACTGTTCAACTTTCAGTTGGGTCGACTCTGGCTCAACAATAAGCAAGCTCTCAGACTGTTGATTTTCAATACGTTGGCAAGATGGACAGTTTCCACATCCGACAGAGTTTTGTTCACAAATCAATGCTTGTGCCATACCGAGTGCGATGCGTTTTTTGCCAATTCCAGAAGCCCCAACAAAAATCGATGTCGCTGGAAATCGCTTCTCGCTCAATGCACGTTGCAAAGTCTTAAGGACGTCACCATGACCTGAAACCTGATCTAAAATTCGAGCCATTTTCTCTTCGCAAGTTCTGTTTTGATTTCAGAAAAAATCCCCTCAACAGAGAGACTTCCGTCAACAACCAGCCAATTGGCTGCTCCACGGCTCTGGTCGAGGTATGACTGTCTCACCTGTTCATGAAACTGACGTTTTTCACTTTCTAACCGATCTTGTGCCTCTCCACCATCGGCTGACCTCTTGCTACGCCTTTTTGCACTTTCATCGACACTTACATCAATTAAGATGTTCAGGTCCGGAATCAGACCACCAGTGGCAAAGTCGTTCATCCAGTCAACTTCAGGTTTTGAAATACTGCGCCCACCAGACTGAAAAGCAACGCTGCTCGCGGTGAAGCGATCGCAGAGCACCCAGTCTCCACGGTCAAGCGCCGGCTGAATAACCTCAGAGACATGCTGGGCCCGACTGGCCTCGTAGACAAGAAGCTCACACCTAGGCGACGGCACCTCATTTTGAATACGCAGCAGAATTTCACGCAGCTCTTCGGCCAAAGCTGTACCGCCTGGTTCACGTGTCACTACGACATGTTTCTTCTCACCTAACTTCTCTCTCAGAAACTTAGCAAGTAGCTCCATTTGCGTGCTTTTCCCCGAACCATCGAGGCCTTCAAAAACGATAAATGCCATACCACTGTCTATATAAGATCTGACCTTTTGACCAGTCCGTTGGAAAATATTTATTTCTCTTTCATTCGCGGTTGGTTTTTACCGAAAGGGAAGTTGTGATAGCAAATGATTTACCTCGTATTCTAATTGCCGATGCCGACACTCAAATGAGTCAGAAACTAGGCAACTTTCTCAAGGAACGTGGCTTCAAAACCCGAGTCGCGGTCGATGCCAGTGGCTGTATTTCTTTCGTGCAAAACTGGAAACCCGATTTCTTAATTTATGACATGATGCTTCCAGACCTCAATGCGCTCGAATTCTTGAAAATGGTGAGCCGAGGCAAGATTAAGCTACCTGAGGGAACAGCTGTCACCGTTATCTCAAACCACAACGCTCCAGAAAACGTCAACGCCTGTCTTCATGCCGGTGCCAACGACTTTATCGTTAAACCGATTTCAAATGAAGAGATTCTATCTCGGCTCGCTTTTCACATGCAAAAACGCAAAAAAGTTACCGCTGTTGCCGAAGATTCAGACAATCGTGGCGATTACTTTCTATATCTAACCGAAATGGTTCTACGCAAATCGCTAGGTAAGAAAAAGGACGTCTCAGAGCAAATTTTCGATCTACTACATATGGAATCGATGGCAACCCACGCCGTACGATGCTCATTAATCGAGATTAACGAAGCGGAGCTAACCGGCACTGTACTCAGATCGAGCGACGATAAAGATTTTTCTGGATTTTGCATTCAATTGCAAAAATACCCCGAAATCACCACGGTGATTAAAACTAAAAAGCCCGTTGCCATCGAAGATCTCAGTGGCAACAAAACGATGTCTGAAATAAAAAAAGACTTTAAAAACATCTCCTTCAACTCGCTGGTGGTCTGCCCGGTATTTGTTCACGACGAGTTATTTGGCGTTGTCTCGGCAAGGCGCAAAGACAACTCGCCCGTGCTGTCCGATGCCGACATTCGTTTCTGCCAAGTAACTGCCCACATTTGTGGACTGCTCTTACAAACATCCAATCCTTTTGCCAAACAAAAGCCGGACCAGAAAAAAGTAGCTTAGATAAACGGACTCCTGATGACGCATCGCAACTTTAACTCTCTAAAATGACAATTTTTTCGAATGACTTCAGATCGAGCCGTCCCTATACTGCGTCATCTTTGTAGGAGTCTGAAATGCTTTCAATAATTGCCGGTGTCCACTTATTTGTTGCTGTCATGTTGATTTTCCTGGTTCTCATCCAGGACTCTAAAGGGGCAATGGGCGGAATGCTAGGCGGCGGTGGCTCAAACACTCTTTTTGGTGCAACTGGCGCAACCAGTTTTATCGTTAAAATTACTCGCGCTGTCGCAATCATTTTTGCAGGAACATGTATCGCTCTAACGATCCTGTCCTCTAACCAGTCGACCTCGGTCATTGATGATTATGTTCCTACGGCAAAAAAAGACAGTGCTGTAGATACGGCTAACAAGGCAACATCAGATAAAGCCGACAAACCTGCTAAAAAGAAGTAGTCTCTTCTCGGCAATGATCTCAGATTTTTTAAAACATAAATATGTTCAGGGACGACTTGGGATTTTCTCAGCTCTACTTATTGCACTCCTTTTAATGACCTTTCATTCCCAAATTGCCGAACTCTTTGTCGAGACTCCCGAAGCTCCACGGGTCTTAGCAAATATAAGTGACATCTCTGGCGCTGTTTTTCGCCGCAACCCAAACTCTCCCGAGGGAGCGACACTCTCAAACGGCTATAAAGTTCGCCATATGGATTACATCGAAGCGGCAGAAAATAGTTATTTCACCCTGACCTTTGCTGCAGGTGGTGCCAAACTCAGCTTCGGCAGTAAAGACGGAGCTCAAACCAAGTTAAACGGCTCCATCAAAATCATTGTCCAGCGGGTTCCACGACAAAAAGAGGCCCCACCACACAACTTGATTCATTTGATCTCAGGTAATTTCTCTATTCTCGAACGAAGCCCAAACGACAGCGAATTGAAGATCTATCACGCTGGTAGACAGATTGACGCTGGGCCGACTCAACCCACAAAAAAAGAACAAACAGCTCCAGAACTAAAGCGAAGCGACATTCGTAAAGTAATGACAGAGCAGCGAACACTGTTCGACCGGTGTTATGCAAGCCTACTGCAGAGTGACCCGAAAGCCTTCGGTATTGTTGAAATGTATTTTGAAATCATTTCAACGGGGCAAGTGAAAGTTGCAAATGTTCACAAAGCGGCGGTAAAAAATATCGTTTTTGAAAAGTGTCTCGTTCAATCGATCAAACGAGCCCGATTCTCCAGCTTTTCAGGCAAGACAAAAAAAGTGATTTTTCCAATCGAATTCGGCATCAACTAACGGTAGTCGTGAAGATAGTCGATGTGCTCGGGCACCCATGGCTCGGTGACTCCTTCGAGGCGGAAAACTCGCTCTCCTGATTGGAGATCGACCTTCCCAGGTTTCACGGTCGGCACAAAGTCCAATGAAATCAAATCCGCCGCCTGTAGAACCGGAACAATTCGCGCCATACACTCCTTGCCCAAAATTTGCCGACGAATCAGGTCATCGAGTTCTGATTCTATTTCATCTTTTGAAAAACCATAGTTCATAATAAGGTCTTGTGCGACACGAACAACCTGG
Organism: Candidatus Kaiserbacteria bacterium; assembly: GCA_002401495.1. The sequence goes on along the minus strand of NVTG01000090.1, from coordinate 926 downwards.
TCTACAGGAAGTCGCCCATCCTGAAAAAGATCTACCGAAGCTTGAAATGTCGAATTCGTCGGCACCACCCTACGACCAAACTTTAAATAATACTCAGGGTCTGTGTCGACAGCCAAATTGATGTAAATTTTCTCTACGGGGTCACCAATAGGAACCTGACTTTGCAGCCGTAGAATCACATCCAATTGTTTTCCAGTGACGTAAAGTCCGCTCAGAATATTGCGTAACTCAGAAGGAGAAAGTCTTCTTTGGCAAATGTCTGAATAGAGCGAGTAAATAATTGCGTCCGCCTCGCTATCGTCGCCCCATAAAATTTGACGAAGGTCTTTCGAGAGGCGCAAGCGCAGTTGCAACAGGGATTGAATCTTATATCCCACTTGCTGAGTCAGCCTTCGCAATCGTTTTGGGTGAAGGTTTTTCAAATTATCTTTGAAAAACATACCGAATGGAAAAAGCCCATCTAGCTCCAATTTTTCGAGAATCCTTGATTCCAACAACGGAGGCGATGCGGTTATAAAGTATATGGGAAATGGCTTCTCAGCCTGTCGGCTCGACATCAAGGCCTGAACCAGTGACCTCGTCCCCGGTACGTTTCGTTTTTGAAACGCCTTTTCAAATGCCGTTTTGAACAGCTCTCTGAGACTGCCCCAGTGCGTATCTAAATAGGTTCGGTCCAAGTCCCAAACAAAGACTTCTTCATAGGTTAGCTGCTCTTTCTCACTAAAATAGTTGAAGTAAACAACATCCGCTAAGACTTCTGCACGATTTTTCCATTTGCCCATCAACACCAATTTAATTTTCAATGCCCCGAATTACCAGTCCTAATTGACAGCTATTTACGCGCGAGTGACTCTCCTCATCAGCCCTGTAGATTCCAACTCAAGATGGACAACACAACCACGACATGCTAGGTCAGGACATGAACT
>NVTG01000089.1 GCA_002401495.1 Candidatus Kaiserbacteria bacterium | reverse complement strand
CGTGACCGGCGCGCTCGAACCGGCGGCGCGGTTCCTCGAGCGATTGTTCAAGATCAACCTGCAGCTTGGCCTGCTCTTCTCGCTGGTGGTTACTTTCCTTCTCTCGATGGGCGTGAACAATACGCCCGTGCTGGTCCTGCTCATGCCGATCTTTGTGCATCTGGCCATGCGCGGCGCCAAGATGCTTGGCGCCAATGAGAAAACCCGCCAGAGCGCAGTAAGCCTATTCAGTGATTTGATTAAAACCGCGACAAGGCAAGATGGCCTTAACGACGGCCCGATCGAGGTTGTCGAAGATATGTTTGAGGCGTCCCGCTAATGGGCGGCCAGCGTTATAACCAGGTATCGGCCAGTGCCGGCGAAATCAGCCCGCGGCTGCACGATCGCGACGACGTGGAGATTTGGCACGCCGGCCTTAAAACCCAAAATAATTTTATCAGCTGGCCCCAGGGCGGCATGTGTCGCCGGGCGGGGATGGAATATATCAACCCGATCAAGGATCCGGATAACCCGCCCAATGTGTTCGAGTTTGAATTTTCCCAAGATCACACCCAAAGCTATGCCCTGGAAGCTGGGCATTTATATCTGCGCGTCTGGACATATTCCGGCCAGGTGATTAAGGACGATTTACCCTACGAACAGGTATCCCCTTATAGCATCGATCAGGTCTTTGACATTCAATATGTGCAGTCGGGCGATGTGATTTTTATGGTCCACCATGATGTGCCGCTGCATAAGCTGTCGCGTTATGGCCATGACGATTGGCGGTTTGAGGCAGTCGTTATGATCGATGGGCCCTACAAGTCGGAAAATCTGGATTTAGGCCATACCATCCAAGCCGATGCGTTGTCTGGCAGCGGTGTTAATTTGACCGCCAGCAAGGATACCTGGTTGGTCGGCGATATCGGCCGGGTGATGCGCCTGCGCTTTTCCGGCGAATGGTCCTGGTGTGAGATTACCGGCTGGACTGACGCCACCCATGTGGTGGTGACCACCAAACGAGATTTCAAAGGGTCGATCAATACAGACAGCGATCAATGGCGCATGGGGGCTTTTGGCGGCGTCGATGGTTATGCCGACGCGGTTGGCTTTTATGAAAGCCGGTTGTCGTTAAGCAGCTTTCAGGCCAAGCATTCATCGGTCACCAATGACTTTGTTAATTTTGCCCCAAGTGCCGAAGATGATGCCGGCGTTAATACGGGTGAATCCGTCGCCGATGATGCGGTTAGTTTTTACATTCAGGCGCAAAAAATCAGCCCAATCAAATGGCTGCATGAAATGAAGCAATTAATCATGGGCACCGGGTCCAGTATCCGCGCCATCGGTGGTGCCAATGGCGACCCTATGACGCCGACCAATGCCCAGCAGGCAATCCAAGATGGCGTGCCGGCGGCGCCTATACAGCAGGTTGAAGTCGGCGGCGGCGCCTTGGTTTTCATCGGCCGGTATTTCAAGCGTTTGTTTAGTTTGAGTTTTGATTTAACCAGAGACACCCGCATCGCCAAGGAATTGAGCCAGCTGTCGGAACATCTGACCAGAGGCGGGATTAAACAGATCGCCTATCAGTCGGATCCGCACTCGATCATTTGGGTGTTAATGCAATCTGGCCAATTGCGGTCCTTCACCTATATTCCCGATCAAAAGGTCGCCGCCTGGGCGCGGGCCACGGTGGGTATCGATGTGAATGGTTTGGGTGTCACAGATTTTAAAATCCATGGTATTTGCTGCGCGCCAGGCCAAACGGAAACCAGGCTTTGGGCAACGGCCACCTGGACGGCCAACGATATTAAACAGGGCGCTATGGTGCGCCTGGCTGAATTTTTTGAACCGGCCGATAAAAACGACAAATTGGGCATGGCATTTGCCGATCTATTCACCAGATACCAAGGCCCGGCCATAGCCACGCTGGATAATCTGAATTGGCTGGAAGGCCTGCGCGTCAAGATCGTCGCTGACGGCGAGGTCCAGGTGGATCAACCCGTCTCCGGTGGATCGATCACCCTGCAAGCGCCGGCCACTGATATTTTGGTTGGCCTGCCCTATTGGACCGAAGGCGAAACGCTGGGTGTGCCTGGCCAGATTTTGGACAGCAAGGTTAAGTCGGGTGAAAAGAAACGGATCAAGCGGGTTATTTTGAAATTGCTGAACAGCCTTGGCGGCGGGATCCTGATGCCGTCCGATGAAGTTAAGTCTTTTAAAACCAATTTAACCAGTTACCCGATTGGCGCCAGTGAACCGCTTTATAGCGGATCAATTGAATTGACCCATGAGGGTGGTTTTACGGACGACGGCCGGGTGCGCTTTGGCACCGAGGATCCGTTACCGCTAAACGTCTTGTCGATCACCCCTAAATTTACCTCCAACCCGGATTAAGGAAGGCCTGAAATGTGTAATCCAATGATTGCGGTCGCGGCCATATCGATGGTCGGGTCGATGATGGAGGCCAGGGCGCAAAAACAAGCCGGCAAATCAGCGCAAAAGGTGGCCAATTATAACGCCCAATTGACCGATAATCAGGCCAAGGTTGAAGAAGACAAAGCCAAATATGAAGCCGTCCGGGTGCGTCGGAAAAACCGCCTCGCGCTTGCCCAGGCCCAGGTCAATATTGGCGCCAGTGGCTTGCAGGCCGTCGGCACGCCGATGGACGTGATGTTTGATGATGTGCAGCAATTGGAGTTGGACGCGTTAGCGGTTGAATGGTCGGGTGAAGTCAATAGCGATATTTTAAAAGCCAAGGCGGTCGGGCAGCGATATGAGGGCGCGGTCGCCAAAAGCAATGCCGATGCGCAGGCGACAGGGACCTTAATTAGTGGGGCGGCGTCGGCAACATCGACGGCCTTTGGCAGCGGGTTTGGAGGTTAATATGGCATCAACATTATTAGGGGTTAATCATCAACGGGCTGCATTGCCGGGCACCATCGATCAACAGGCGGCCAGCATCAACCCGCAGATTAGGGCCGACGTTGGCCTGGGGCGCGGCCTGCAAAAAGTAGCCGCCGGCGCTGCATTGGCCCTGGAACGCAACCGCATCAAGGAACAAAAAACCGTCGATAGTGCCTATTTATCCGAGGCCACGAAGAATTTTGACGTTAAAATGGGCGAAGAATATAACCGCCTGTTGAGCGAAACCGACCCGACCGCGCCTGGTTTTGTCGAGGGCTTAAACCGCTATGCGGAAAGTCTACGCGAAGATGTTTTGGGGCTGCCAGAAATGGGCCCGGAAGGCGGCATGTTGCCGTCGGCAGAAATTCAGACGCGGGGCAGCGATCGTTTAAACAGATCGATCGGCAATTGGGTCGGCCGCGCCCAGGACCATGCGCGCGTCGCTGTGACCAACAAGGCGATCGATAACGCCAAGCAGATGATCAACCGCAAGGGCGTCGCCGTGGTTAATGACCCGGACAGCCTGGCCGGGTACTTAGACCAGCTGATGGAAGAAATGGGCGACTTCGACGGCTTGGGCAAGCGCAATCTGGACAATATGACCCGCACCGGCCAAGCCAGTCTGGTGAAAAATGCCGTCCGCGGGTTTGTGCGCACCAGAAAGTTGGATCAGGCAGAGCAATTGCTCGATGATCCAGCCTATAAAGACATGCTGACGCCGGAAGTAACGACCAGTTTGCGCAATAGCATCAAGTCGGAAAAGGCGACGCTTCGCCAGGAGAATTCAGGCACCGTCAAGCGCATTCAAACAAACACCATTGCCAGAGCGATGCGAGGCGAACCCTATGACGACAGCGTTTTTGATCAGGTGGCGCAATTGGGCGGGGCCGAACAGGCCGGTATTTTTGAAGATGCAGTTGTCCGCGCTACCCATGTTTATGGCTTTGTCGAGAATCTAAAAACCATGGCGCCGCGTGAGGCCGAACAAGCTTTGCGCGATGCCAAACCGCAATCAAACAATCCGCTGTATGTCGCCGGCGATACTTTCGCCGATGATGCAGCCGATTGGGAGCAGGCGCGTGATCAATATTACCGCGCCGCCAATGATTTTCAGCGTGACCCGGTGGCCAGCATTTTAAAAAATGTCGATGCCAGGGTCGAGCGCGATCGCTACGCATCCGGCATCGATGGCGCCGATGAAAGCAACGCTGAAAGTGAATTTGGCGACAAGCTGGATTATATCATCGAAGAACAGAGTAACCGCGGCGTTGAAGGTGATGAAATCAGGCTGTTGACCAATGGCCAGGCGGGCGCCGAGGTCGATGGTTTTAACAAACTGGACCCGGCCGAAAAATGGGATTATCTGGTCGAGCGTCAGGAAATCTACGGCGATAAGTTTGAATATTATATGCGCGACCTGGACCGCTCCGGATTGCCTAAAGGTGCCGGCGTTGCCGCCAGGTTGATGGGTACGGCCAGGAATGATGTGGGCCGGCGCGTTATGTCGGGCCTGTTTAACGAGCGGCGCAAGGATTTGACGCCCAAGGATAAATATTTCAAAGCGGCAGTCGAAAAGGCGATTGCGCCTTATTACATCGATGCAGAACTGCAAACCAACATGCGCGACGCGATCATTGGCCATTATGTCCATGACACCCAATTGGCCGGCGATAATTCGGGCGACTTTGATGGCGACGACGCCAAGGAAGATCGTTTAACCCGCGCCATCCAAGAAGTGACCGGCGGCGCTGTTGAATTTAACGATCAGGTGATTATCCCGCCCCTGCCCGGCATGAGTGAAAGTGATTTTGAAGACGCTATGGAGCTTTTGACCAATGAGGATCTGGCCGGTGCCATGTTGACCACCGGCGATTTTGACGTTGACTATTTGCACGATGGTGACGCCCAGCTGGTCAGCATCGGGGATGGCGAATATGCCATTATGTTGAATGGCGCGCCGGTGATGAATAGCGATATGACTGACGTTTTCACCCTTAATTTAAAAGATATTTGGTCGGATCTGCTATCGCGTAAAGAATCAGGGTGGTTTGACTAATGTGGAATAAACGCAAGTCCCTCACCCAGCTGCGGACAATGACGCCGGCTTATGCGGAAACGGATTATTTTGATAACCGCACAGCGCACAAAGACGCGCAAATGGCGATCGATAACTTTGATAGTGCCAGAGATAATCTGGTAGATGGTTATGATAATTTGCGCAGCCGGCTTAATGCCAATTTGGCCGACGAAGAAGTTTTTGCCGACCCTTTGGTTGGGCGTGTTGGTGAATTAACCGACCGACGGATGCGTGAATTGGGCCGCGATGATCTGGTCGGTAAATCATCCCGCGAAATGTATGGTGCGGTGTCTTCAACAGAGGCCCAGGAAAACAAGTTTTGGCAGCGCTATGATGAAATGCGCGCCGGGGATCCGGAAGCCTTTGCTGATATGCCCGATTCCAGAGAAGCTTTCATGGCCGAGATTCAAGCCAAGGCCGCGGCCACCGAAGCAACCGCGGCCGAAGTGGCCAGCCGGGCCACCGGTTGGGGCAAAGTCGGCGCCTTTGTCGGCACCATGGAAGGTGCGATGATGGATACCCCGAATATTGCCAGCTTGCTTGTCGGCGCCCCGGCCCGCATGGGCATCTTGGGTACTATGGCCGTTGAAGGCGGGATTAATGCCGGCACGGAAGCGTTTTTACAAAAAAGCGTTCAGGATTACCGCGACGCCCTGGGGCTGGAGCATGGCTTTAGCCAAGGGTTGAAAAACGTCGCTATGGCCGGCGCCGGGGGTGTGACGATCACCGGCGGCATGTGGGCCATTGGCAAGGGGTTTAAAGGCGGTTACGGGGCGATTGAAACGGCGATTGGCCGGCGCATGTCGGTGGCTGAACGCGCCGCGGTTGATCATGGGCTGCGCGAAGCGGAATTGCTGCGCGATAACCCGGTCGCCAATGCGGATCCGATCGTCGCCAACGAT
>NVTG01000088.1 GCA_002401495.1 Candidatus Kaiserbacteria bacterium | reverse complement strand
TATATTTTTTGGGTTGGGTTTTTGGTGTTGTCTTGTATTTTTTCCTGTTTGAGGTAATTTAGTCATGGGGATTTGTCAATGTTTATCAATCTCATAAATTTTACTTCAAACTCGTATTTGCATTAGCTTCTTTTAAATTTGACGAATTAGAAATTTAAATTTAAATCATGAATTCTGAGAACAAGGAGAATGTGTCTGCTCAGCCAGTAGAGTCAGACGCTCCCTTGAAGCAACACGAGGTCTTAGCTCAAGCCACAGTTGAGAATGTGAACTCATCGAAAGGTAGCGAATCCCTGGTCATGAACTTTGGCAACACGAATGCTCCAAGCAAAGAATCTCTCCAAAGGAGATTTGAATCGTTCAGAAGACAAAGAACTGATCAAATCAAGTACCAAGAGAGCTTACAGAATAAGCATAAAAACATAGACCGTACAGATCCAGAGTTCAAGCAACGTCTCAGAGAGAAGTTCATCGAGACCGCCAAGAAGTACTATGGTGTTCCTTACGCTAAACGTTATTGGAAAGAAGGTGAAGAACATTTCGATTCTCCCATATTTCTTGATTGCTGTGCTCTTGTCAAGCAAGTCGTCTATGATCTTAGAGAAGACTTTGGGTTCTAGTTAGATCGATGGAACCAAGCATACCAAGTTGACACTCTACCCATCGACTTGAAGGAAGAAGAGATGAAACCAGGAGATTTGATTTTCTATTCTGCCACTTACAACAATCCGAAGTCCAAATCCCAGAAGCACGACATGGTCCACGTTGAAATCTTCATGGGAGATGGAAAATCTATCGGAGGCAGATGGCAAAGAGGAGTCTGTCAACTATTCGATTCATACAAATTTGAATCTACTTGTTATCACGATATAAAATTCCACTACAAATCAATCGACACTTGGCTCGAAGGAATCTGCAAAAGTTGGTGCGACCAACACCCTTGGACAAGTGACAAATCCCAATGGAAACCAGGAAAGAAATCCATCTTTACTGGCGGCGACGATGACACCAACTCTGATGACGACATGAACGCTCCAGGGATGGGTGACGAAGATGACGATGAACATGAAGAAGTAAAACTTGAAGAAATCAAAGATTGTTTTGTAGGAATGGGAAACAATCCTGGTCTTCCTAAAAACATCCTTGAAAGTTCAGGTTTCAATCTGATGGCATAAGGGATGAGGTTCTCAGAGAAATTTAGATTTAAATGGGTTTAGACTGATTCGGAGATTAACTTTAGAAAGCTTAAAGAGGGGTAGCATATTGTTAATAAGCTTCCAAATACGAATATTTTTACTAATAAGTTGAGTACGATGGAGACACTGGAAGATTTGAAATGTATTTTGAATGCTGGATAATTAAAAAGTGATTTAACTGTTGAAGATTTCTTTCCTGAGAGTTATAGATTTAATGAAGTAGCTGATGCTGTTAGGTTTTTGAAATGTAAAAATGAAGGGAGATGGGTTATGAAAGAAATGAATTCCAACTAAGGAAAAGGCATAACTCTTATCGAAGACATCGCCGCCTTCAAAGAAAAACTAATGACACAAGAAGATGAAGATTCCGCTGAAAGCTCCCAAGATGCTTTTTTGAGTAATTTGTAGAAGGCTGGGATTGATGTTGATGCGGAAGAGAAAGATACTCAAATCAACACTGATGAAGTCGGTGTCCCAGCAGAGGGCAAAAAGAAAGTAACCAACATGAGACAAGTCCTCTCAAAGATGAAAAGTTACGTAATGCAAAAATACTACGAAGACGTCCAATTAATAGACGGTAGAAAGTTCGACATAAGATCCTTCATGATAATCGTCAGCACCAAACCATTCATCGTGCTCTACAACCCTGGTTATGTTCGTCTCTGTTTAGAGAAATATAATTTCGAGGGATTCGGCACAAATGAATCAAAGATCGCCCACTTAACAAACAATTCATACCAAAAGAAGCACAAACAATATAAAGAGCTTAAGGAGTAATCTATTATGAGCTTTGAGGATGCTGCTTAACACTTTGTGGCATAGGGAGCAATTACTGAAGCCTCAGAATTTAAGAGGATTGTGGAAGGAAGAATGAAAGAAGTGATGAGATTAATCTTCATGACCGTAAAGGACAGACTCAGTAGACAGTTTGGATGCTTTGAGCTGTTTGGATTGGACTTCTTAGTCGACTCGAAACTCGTCCCTCAATTCATCGAGATTAATAAAAACCCGGCTCTCTTCACTGATACGTTGGTGTAGAAGAAGGTGTTGACTGATTTAGTTCAAAAGACCATTGGGATGGTTCTTGATGTCCATTAATTTGGATAGAAGGATGGAGTAGAGCAGGCTAAAGTGCTTCAAGAAAAGATAGACTCAGGCGCCCTTGGAGATTTCCAAATGGTATACTTAGAAGAAGATTTCACTAAATGATTTAAAATTAAATAAACTTTACAAAGAACAAACTCTCATTAACATTGTTCAAACGGTTTCCTCGTCGCACTACTATCTTCATCATCATCCTACCTCATAGTTAAATGTGGTGAATCACTAGTCGACGGACACTTATCCACCTCAACAAGACACGTTTGTTTCTTTGAGTATTACACGAAAGCACTCCCATTCCCATTCACCCCTAACTCCACACCTTTAACGGGGGAGATAACACATTCAAGTGGTGCAGATCGTTCATGTGATCCATCACTCTCTTATACAATACAAGAAGCCAATCCATATGGATTAGGAGTGGATATTTGTATTGGGTCGAATGAATGGGTTTTTCTTACTGCTTTGCATTCTTCTTCTACTTTTTATCGTTTGTTGGAGGTGGTGGTGATGTTGCTAAAGCCTTCTATGTTTAGTTTTGGTGGAGCTTTATAGTCTTCTAAACCGTGAAGTTTCTTCGCTTTTGAGACTTCTGATGCTATTAGTCTTTCGTATTGTTGGAATTTCTCTAAGGGGGATATGTCGGTTGTCATTTGTTCTTCTACTGGAGGAGGGGGATTGGGTTGATCATCTTGTTCAATTAGATTCAGTGCATCCAACAATGACCCTTTAGGAACTTCAGACTGATTACCCATCATTCTTTGTTGATCAGAAAACTAAAACTTCTGTGATTTTTGTTTCTATTTCGTCGCAGATGTGCCTCCACCACCTTTATCTTCATCAAATATTGTCTTGATTACATAATTTTACCATTTCTTTAAGATTGCGTTGAGCATGTTGTTCCATGCTTGATGCTTTGTTTTGCCTTGAGTGTTACCTTTCAGAATGGACACCGTTCTACCAATATCCGTGTCTAATAATAACTCTAATTTAATTTCAGTTTTGAACAAAATCATCAAACAATTGTCGATGAGTTCTTTTTGGGTTTTAAAGCTGTTTTAAATTGATTTTGGGTTGGATAAGTTGGTCAGAAGAAAGTCTTTAAGTAACTCAACGTCACGGCGCTAAAGTACTTTCGATTTTCTACCGCCTTTTTTCTAACACAAAATTGTTATTTATTCTACATTACTCTGAGAAGAACCGCTTTAAAAGCTCTTCTTCTGCACTAATCTTGGAGTTCCACACCCCATGCTTTAATCCTTGCTCACCTATTTCACTAACATAGGAGACGGCTAGGGAGAAGCCTAAACCACTTCTTATTCTTTCTTTTTAAACCCTTCAAGAGCCTGTTATGCTGTTTTTCTTCTTTCTAATCCATTACGCTTGTATTAAATCGGGTTTGGGTCATCTGACTACTTCCCCGCCTTATACTCATCTCTCCCCACTTTATTCCCCTATCCTTGACTACTCGTATTAATAAATGCTCCATTCGATCTCCTCTTTCTGGGCAAATTTTCTAAAAACATAAGAATCCGAAAATTAAATAATATCTTGATATGGCTGCCTCAAGACTTCCAACACTTACCATCTTATGAACCCAAATCATTATTACTTCTCGCTGATTTTCTAATTGGTTTCTCATCTACTTCCGACTCACTGCTACATTCCGATTCATTTTCACTCGTATCCTAATCCAAGTGTCAACATCGATCACCACATACCGAAAATTCTTCTTTCTATTTAGCTATTGCTTTTTTTCTCGCTTTTTTGATATTCGCTAGCTAACAATTCTTTGCACTCTTTTTCATCATCTCTTTCATAGCTAAGGGAGCCTCAGGGAAGTCCAGATTGCCTTCGGACATCTTGAGGGCCAGGTCAATGGCATCTGAGATTATTTCTACATTACACCTACTTAAGCGCCCTTAGCCGACCTTTTTCTTCGCAAATTCATCATAATGCTTTTTGAATGGCTTTATATTGCTCATGGGAATCTTGTTGAATGTATTGTCACCTATAAATAGCACCCACGCCTTCTCTTCATTTGTTGATTTATCAATCTACTTAATCTATATTTGTAAGCATATCGTTTCAGGAAAAAATGACTCTCCAGGACTCACAACTTACAACTGAGGGCCAAAAAGGATGTCCTTTTAGTTTTGCCCAAACCAAGTCACCGAGCTAGTCTTGTTTCTTCCTTTTCTCTGATTCGTTCATTCCTATGCGTCTTCTTTGTTTTCTAAACAAAATTATTATTAATCGCCCGCAAAGGATTTAATTTTATTAGAGGCTATAGCCAATATGCCTCAAAACAATCAGTTATCAGATTCAGAGCCATTCGCTCTTCTCCCAACACAACCAATCACAGTTTACCACACCAATCGGTCATTTTCATCGCATGCTTGTGATTCATGTTCACCAATGGGAACAAGGACATCCATAAGCAAAGGCAATAGAAATTGACGCTCCGGTACGACGTCCTTCAATATGAGGCTGGGGCTGGAAAGCCTCTAAGAAACACTTAAATTTTAGATGACTTTGAATTGCTTCAGTATCACCGAAAGTGTTTCATCAAGTGGTAATTTTGCAAATTTGATCTGATTGCACAGAGGCAATATTCAAATCTACAAATTGTTAATTAATGCTATTTTTCATTGTTGTCTAGTTTAATTTGATTTTATGAAATTTAATTATCTTTTATCGTTAGGCTTGTTTCTTTCATACTTTTCATCAACGACAAATCATATAAGTCTATCACAAGCAACTGAATTCCATCACCATGTCAATCCCTTTTCTTTAGAAGGAAGATAATGAGAATTATGATGGCTAACATGGAATTAGAGGGAAGGATAAGACAGAAATGATGCAATTTGGAGAGATTTAGACATGAATGAAGGATGGGATGATTGAATGGTGATATTTAATGGTAAATTGAGATTATTTAATGGTTTTTATGAGATTTTAGAGGCTCTGATTAGAGCTTGAGAGAATATCTTTAAGTTCAAAATACTTAGTAAGTGCTTAGAGTAAAGATAGGTAAATCACTTCTTCTTTCTGTTGACTCTTTTCTTCTTCTTTCCACTCTTTTCGGCAGTTGCGAGTTTTTTGATCATTTTCACTTCTTCAATTAGGAATGCTCGCATAATTCTAATAATTAATAAGAAAAACATACCTATTTCTAACGCATTCGTGACACTTGGAACCTCCGTAAGCTCTGGCAACTGTTCTTTTGGAGCGGGAGAGCTTTCTAAGCTCTGTTGATCTCTTGTGTGGGATGCCTTGGATAGCCTAGCCACACTGCTCGCAGTCATTTGAGATAACACCTTTGCAGTTCTTTCCAACATATTGAATGGTAATTTTGCCTCCTAGAGATGAAAGAGTTGACATTCTAAAGCTTACCTGGAGTTTTCAGTTTTCTAACGTTATTAGATTTGGTTTTGAATGCAACTTTTCTTCTGTAGTGAACTCTTCTCTCTAAAGTCATCCCTCTTATTTAATAATATAATCAAACACCTTTAATTTAATATCTTTATTACAATCACTCATTTTCCTCAGCCTAATCCAAAGGGGTTTT
>NVTG01000087.1 GCA_002401495.1 Candidatus Kaiserbacteria bacterium | reverse complement strand
ATACAACTCTCAACTCTAGTGGGACCTTAACATTTAATTTTAGCACTGCAAGTAAGATGTGGGTTTACGAGATTTTATCGAACGACATTTATTTCCAAATCTTGGATAAAAAAAACAGAACAATAATTAGCTCCCTTGAAGTTAAGCAATATCATGGCACTTCAGAACACCATGAACCTGGGCTTAATAAAAGTGAGTTTTTCACCGTATCACGGCCATTGAGCAATAAGCTTAATGACTTCACTATAAAAATATATACCAGCAAAAGACTCATTGAAATATTTGAATTAACAAACATAGAACCAATTACGAAAGTTGTATTTCTAGTTATTCTTACCACCTTTATAATTATCTCTAGTATTATTCTAATCACTATAAAATACACTCTAATACCTTTAACTGAAATATCTAAACACTCTGCGCAAATTTCTCCTTCAAATCTAGAGAAAAGACTTCCAACATCAGGGTTGCCTAATGAAATTAGACCATTAGTGTTCACATTTAACTCTATATTAGATAGGCTTGAAGCTGGTTTTAAATCACAACAAGAGCTTTTATCAACTACGGCTCATGAATTGAAAACTCCTTTGTCCATCATAAGAGGAGAAGTTGAACTAGCCCCGAGTATTTCTAATGAATTAAAGACTATTCTAATTCAAGATATTGATTTACTAGCAAGGCAAATACAGCAAATTCTCCACTTGGCTGAAGCGCAAGAAACACTGAATTATAAATTTAAATATGAACAGGTTTCTGAGTTGATTGCTGAGGTTATTAACTTTATTTCTCGAATAGCAAAGAAAAAAAATATAAAAATAATATTTATAGAGAAAGAGCCTGTTCAACTACTTGTAGATAAAGGTATGTTTTTTACATTGATGAAAAACTTACTCGAAAATGCAATTAATCATTCTCCATTTAATTCTGAGGTGACTATATTGCTTAATAAAGAATATCTGACAGTAGAAGATTCTGGCACAGGTATTGAAAGTTGCAATTTACCTTATATTTTCAACAAATTCTGGCGCGCACCAAACCGTCAAATATCTGGAGCTGGATTAGGGATATCAATTTGTCAAAAAATAACCTCCGCTCATAACTGGAAATTACACGCCTATAATCAACTTGGAGCTTGCTTCCACATCAGCTTTAAAATCTAATGATAAAGCAAAGGCTAACTTTTTATTTTTATTACTAATATTTAATTTAACTTAAAAACTGTAACCCTTTATTTTATGTGTCAAAAAACATCCCCCTCCAGAAATGATCTTGGAAAAGGCCAACGCCTTCTTTGTAAGAGAAATGAAGTAACGTATCAGTTCATTAAAGAGAATAGCCAAACTTTTCGAGTTATAAAATTATGCTCAGATCTCTGAAGGTGAGTCGCTCAAGCTATTACGCATGGTTAGCGCGCCCTTCAAAGCTTATAACAGCCAAAGGGTTGCATCTTTATCGCACTGTTTAAACGCAGCAGAGAAAGTTTAGATTACCTTGATTTATATAAGAATTTACGCAAAGAAGGCTTTAAAGTAACGCGCTAAAAACCAGAAAGTTAATGGCGAAGCTCAATTTAGTTGTAAACAACGAGTGACTTATAAAGTAACAACCAAGCGTAAGCACTCAGATAAAGTTGCAGATAATTTGCTATAACCAGAACTATAATCTGGTAGCACCCAATCAGATTTAAGCTGGCGACGTGACATACCTGAAACTGGCGAAGATTGGATGTAACTCGCTGTTGTGATCGATTTATATTTTCGTCGAGTTGTTAGCATATTGATAAACGTATGACGACTGATTTAGTAATATTAAGGCTATAGCCTGAGAAAACCAGCCCGAGGTTTGGTGTTTCATTCTGACAGAGGTCTTAAAACAGTTTGATATGCGAGCAAGCATTGATGATGAAGGAGCTTGTTGGGATGACGCTGTTGCTGAAAGGTTCTTTGGCAGCTTTAAACATGGCTGTTAAAAGTGGCTCAACCAAATCGTGAACACATGAAAAATTATGTTACTGAACATATGAAATATTACAATCTGGAAAGGCTGCATTCAGCTAATAAAGATCAGTCTCCAGTAACATATGAAAATCCTTTAAGAAAAGTGTTCGGCAGGAGTTGACCGGAACACTTCAGAATCGTTTGATAATTAGAACACAAGTTCTCTCGGTAATCACACTAATACGCAATAGAAATGATATTAAGCTAACCAATTACCTTCCTGTTAGTGAAAGAGCCTTTTATCCATTCAACAACGTCATCAACAATAGTATAAAGTATTGGAATGATTACCAAGCTCAGTAGAGTTGAGCTAAGTAAACCACCAATGACTACTAATGCCATAGGAGCCCTAAAGCTTGGATCCCCTCCCCAACCTAATACAATTGGCATCATACCAGCAGCCATAGCTATTGATGTCATTATTATCGGACGAACACGTTTTTTACATGCATCAAGAGTAGCTTCCATTCGATTCAAACCATGCTCAGTTCTAGCAATAATTATATAATCAACAATAAGGATTGAGTTTTTAGTAGTGATCCCCATGAGCATGATAAGACCTATCATTGCTGGTAACGATAAAGGTGTTCCACTAACAAGTAATATAAGAAAAGCACCTGGAATAGAAAGTAATAAAGCGCCTAAAATAGTGAAGGGTTGCATAAAGTCTTTCAACAATAGAACCATGAGCGAATACATAAAAATAAGCCCTGTCAACATTGCAACGCTAAACCCAATCACTAACTCTTCCATTTCTTCTGCATCCCCGACCCCTACTTGATAAACACCTGATGGTAAGTTTTGTAAACTTGGAAGCGATTGCACCACTTTTTCTATCTCTCCCAGCGCCTTTCCGTGAAGACCAATAGCAAAGTGATAATTTCGAAGCTGATCATACCGAGTAATTTCTAATGGACCGTGACTCCAATTAAAATCAACAACATTACCTAATGATATTAATCCATCGGCTGCTGGTACCTTCAACTCACTTAAAGCGGCAATATTATTGAACATAGATTCTGGTAACTGAATTTTAACTGGAATTTGTCGGTTATTAAATGTCAGTTTTAGTAAATCTTTTTCACTTTCCCCGTCTGTTGCAATCTTCAATGTTTCAGCAATATCAAAAGACGTCACACCAAATTTAGCCGACTTGGATAGGTTTGGTGAAACTATTAGTTCTGGTTTATTTAAACCAGATAAAGACGTGATGGAACCAATATCAGGGTGCTCTCTTAACTCATTTTCCACAAGACGAGCATGCTTCTCTAATGCAACTAAGTCGGTTCCTGAAAGGATAAACTCATAAGTATCTCTTGTTCCAGACATACCTACCTTCACTTTAACGCCGGGAAGTAAAGTTAATAACTTATATAGTGACTCTTCAACTTCTTGTTTTTTTACACCGTCTCTACTTGAGCGTGCTAATAGCCCTACAGTAATTACTGCTGTTAATTCCCCTTTATTGTTATTAATGACGGTAAGTGTATTTTTTACAAATTCACTACTCTCTATTTTATTTCGAGCGCTATAAGCTATTTTGGTAGCATCTTGAATCGAGCTACCAGCCGGAAATGTTAAAGAAACTTCTGTAAAAGAGTTATCATTAGGTGGTAAAAATGAAGCAGGTAAATATGAGCCAATATTTAAAGCACCAAGGATTAAAATAAGAATCGAAAAGGTTGTACGCTTTTTCCTCTCCATACAATAACGCACAAGGCATAAATAAAGGCTGATAAGGTGTGATTCAGTATTTTTGTTCTTTGGGCTTTTCAGCATGTAAGCTGCCATCATAGGTGTAAGAAGACGAGCAACAAGTAATGAAAATAAAACCGCAATCGATGCTGTTAACCCAAATTGAACAAAAAACTTCCCTACTGTTCCATCCATAAATGCTGTTGGCAAAAATACCGCTACTAATGTAAATGTTGTTGCTATAACAGCTAACCCAATTTCAGCTGCCGCATCCTTAGCAGCCTGCATTGGCGATTTACCGAATTTAAGATGTCGTTCAATATTCTCAACTTCAACTATGGCATCGTCAACCAAAACACCTATAACAAGTGAAATAGCTAATAATGTAACTATATTTAGCGTAAACCCCATAACCTCTATCAATGCAAATGTTGGGATAATTGAAAGTGGTAAGGATACTGCTGTAATAATGGTTGTTCGCCAATTTCGTAAAAAAACAAAAACAACAACTACGGCTAATAATATACCTTCATAAAGCATGCCTATAGAGCTATTATAATTTTCAATTGTTGGCTCGACAAAATTGAACTCTTCATTGAAATGAATAAATGGGTGTTCCTTTTGCAACTTTTTAACTGCGGCTCTTACTGCTTCAGATACATCAATTTCACCATATCCCCAGGCTCTAGTCATTTCAAACGCTATGACCTTTTCACCATTTGAAAATGCATGTTCCTTTTGTTTTTGCACTGTATCTATAATTTGGGATATTTGACCAAGGTTGATTTTCCGCCCATCACTTAAAGTAAACTCAATTCTAGCTAACTCTGAAGCTGTTCTAACTTGAGACTTTACGCGAATGGATTGTTCTCCACCAGCCAACTGAGAATAACCACCTGGTGCCAATAACAAGGTTTTCTTCAATTGATTTGAAACTTCCAAAGCGGAAATACCTAAAGCTGATAATTTATGAGGAATTAACTCTAAAAGAATTTCTCGGTCCCCCCCTCCTATACGACGAAAAGACCCTACTCCTTTGACAGAAAGAATAGCTCTGGAAACTTCACTATCAATAAACCATGACAACTCTTCCTCATCAAATTTATCTGTGGTTAAAGTATAGATCATTAACGGATCAGTTGCTGAATCTCGTCTTTGAACAATGGGTTCTTGTAAGTCAGCCGGCAACTCAGATCTTATTTGAGAGATTTTATTTCGTATATCATTTACTGCTTGATCAACTGGCTTTTCCAACCGAAACTCAATTTTTATTTCAGCTTTACCATCTGTTAGGACTGTTGATATATGCTTTACTCCTGAAACAGTTGCAATAACATTTTCGACCTTAGTTGCAACCTCGCTTTCTATCAAAGAAGGTGAGGCTCCAGGATAAGTTAAAAATACTGATACTCTCGGTAAATCTATATCAGGGAAATCCTGTACAGTCATCGCCTTAAAAGAGGTTCCTCCCCATAATGTAAGTAGAATGAATAAAAGTACGATTGGAACAGGGTTTCGGATAGCCCACGATGAAAAATTGAAAGTCATTGCAAACGACTCCCATGCACACCCAAGTTACTTTCCAGATCAATTGAATTAACAACAGTGACATAATCACCATTACCCAAAAGTTCCGCTCCGGATTTAACAACAACCTCATCAACTTGAAGCCCTGAAATCACCTCATAAAAATTTTCAAAATACTCCCCAACAATTATTTTTCGTTCAGTTATGCTACTGTCCTTCTCTATAACTTTTACATAACTGAAACCATTTTTAAATTGTGTGGCGGAACGAGGTAAAGCTAGCACTTCACGCTCATCAATTTCAAATTCCCCAGAAACAAACATACCAGGCAATAACAATTTACTATTTGGTAGGTCGACATAAACCAATCCATATTGAGCACGGCGACTAACTTCTGGTGCAATTTTTCTTACTTTCCCGTTGAAAACTAGTCCATCTTGCAAAGTAATTGATGCGACCTGTTTCTGTCGAATCATATTTAAATTATTCACATCAACTTCTGCTAACCATTCAACTCGGCTCTGTCTTTGCATGCGGAATAATTCTTGCCCTACTTGTGTGACGCTTCCTACCTCAACAAATTTAGATAATAATGTCCCATCATCAGGTGCGAGAACATTTGCTTGCTCAAGCATTAATTTAAATTTATTTACTTGAGCTCTTGCACTTTTTAGTTGAGCCGCTGCTCTTAATTCAGATACTTCAAACCGCTGTAATTCTTGTTCTGAAATAGAGCTTACATTATGAAGGTTCTGAGCACGTTCAAAGTTTATACGAGCTTCATCATGAGCAATTCTTAGCTCTTCCACTATAGCTTTAGAGCCATTCAATTCAATTTCTATCGCTTGTGAATTGTAAGATGCAAATACCTGCCCCTTTTTAACCTT
>NVTG01000086.1 GCA_002401495.1 Candidatus Kaiserbacteria bacterium | reverse complement strand
CAGTGGAGATGTAGATATGCGTAAAGCTTTACAGTATACTAAAAAACTAGAGGGTGTTGGCTTGAGTCGAGAACAAGCTGAGGCCCATCTCGAAGTTTTGAACGAGATTTTTGAGGACGATGTGGCGACAAAAGATGACCTGAAAAATTTTGAATCACGAGTTGAACTGCGTTTTCAATCAGTTGAATTGAGATTTCAAGGTATCGATGCCAGGTTTGATCAAGTGGATGCTCGATTTAAGCAAGTCGATGTCCGTTTTGATCAATTAGAAGAAAAAATGAGCCAGGGCTTCAAACAGCTCGATGCAAGGATTGAGCATATTGCTTATCAGCTGATAACAAAAATGGGTGTTGTGCTCGCGGCCAGTGTCGGAATCGTCGCCGCGATTTTTCGCTTTTTGATTTAGAAAGCTAGGGACCGCAGAGCTTCGGAGAAAGTTGAATTACTTGTTCCACATCAATACTCGGATCGTCCGATACGCAGACAACTTTTAAATCATCAGAGTCTCGTACTTTCACTAGATTTTTCGGATAGATATTTTCGGCATCAGTCATTACACCACTGACCGAATCGAACATGATACTGCCTTTTAGCTTCTTGTAGAGGAAGTCGACCGAAGGGTGTAATTGGATCGTCTTGGGAGTTCGTAGTCTCGAATCGAATTGACGTTTGGCAAATCGATCTAAGGATATACCACTGAACAACCCTGTTAGAAATGCTTGTTGAAAAAGCTCGCGTTGAAGTCCGCCAGATTCTTGATACATTTTTTTAAATGGAATGGTATTTCTTTCTCCTAGGGCCGTCCAAGCATCTGCAACGTACAGCATCGACTCAGTGTATTTTCCACAGAACGCTTCGTTCTGACATTGCTCTGCCTTTTTGAGAAGTAGGGGCGTTTGGCCTTCGAGTGCTTTAGCGATCATGTAGTTTAACGAAATTTCAGCTAGGTATCTGTTTTTTAAACCTCCGCCGATATCGTTATGAGTTCCAACAAACCATACGGCATTTAAATTTACGTCGTCGGGATCTCCATGAGGCACTGAAAACCGGGCTGGAGTGAAAAAACTGCCATGTTTTAACCGTGCCTCGTCCAAAGCGAGAAGGTGTGTCACTGATTGTATGTGATCAGCTCGGCGTCTAAATGTATTAAAGTTTCGGCCTTTGGTTCCATAGGATATAGGGAGGTCAGTCAATTTCGAAAAAACTGCATCCCAAATTCCTAATAGGTGTATAGGTGTTTCTTTCGCCTTTTGCGCAGCCATAATAGCTGAACCAGCTCCACGGCTGAATCCAAAAATATATACTTTGTCGCCTGATTTGTATTTTTCTTTGATGAAGGCAAGAGCCAGATCAGCCTTTTTATTCATTCCAGACCCTATGGAGAATCCGATCGATGTTGCTAACACCTTTGATCTAGTTTCTTTTTTGATAAATGTTTGCGCCTCGAGATCGTCTTCTAATGTGCAGCTTCTATCATCGCTCGTAAGACTATCGGTTGTTATAAAGGCATCTTCCTGAGCTTTTCCAAAGGACTGAATGCCGCGGATATATTTAACAACCTGTTTGTCAGTTTGCGCGGTCATTTTGAACAAGCGATAGATATTTGTCGTATCTGCGTTTTCTTCCAAATTTTCACATTCGTTATTTCCGGTCCCATCGAGAAAGACGACGATGTTTTTCGCGTAGGAGGAGCTGCCCAGGATCAGCGAGATGGAAAGTAGGGAGATGTTACGAAGGAAAGTTTTCGGCATGGTCGGTGCTCCTGAGTACAGTTGTCTCAATACACTTCAAATAATGGGCCAGGATTGATGCGTCTCAGAGACAAATGAGCGTTGTTTTTCAGGTAAAAACTAGACAGTGAGCCATAAATGGGCGTAGTTGGATCAAAAATTGAAAGTCTAATATTAAAACCCATGTAAAATTTTCACATGGGTAAAAACTTCTCGATAGTGTGTCTTCTCATTTTCTGTGCGTCTAAAAATATCGATGCACAGGTCACAGCGCAGGTTGTAGCTCCAACAAAATTGCCACTGTACCTTGTCGGCACGATTATTCTTCGCAACCAATCAGAAAGTATTGCAACGATCAAAGCCCGTCGTCAGAAAAATAAACGTACCACCTTTCGCGAAAAATCAGAGTTGTTGAAATACGGCAAAGTGACTAAGATCGGAAGACAAGATGTGACGTTCTTGAACTACCTGACCAAGAAGTTTGAGAAAATTCCTTTGGGGCAGTTTGACGGGAGCAAAAAACTAACTGCGAAGAAAATGGACAAAGGCGAAAGTAGCTTCCATTTAAAACGAGAGAAAATCGACAGTCTACTAGAGAATCTTCACAAAGAGGTCTACAATGCGGGCTCGGCTCCCGTTTATGGACGGCAAGGTGAGATCGTCGGTTACCGTATCACTTTTGTAAAAAAGAATTCTATTTGGAGTCGTCTTGGGATTCGTAAGGACGATGTGGTCAAACGGGTCAATGGCATTGCTATCGACTCTCCGCTCAGAGTGTTAGAGCTACTTAGGCAATTAAAGGATAGTTCGCTTATCGAGTTGGAGCTGCAGCGAAAGTCCCACTTGAGAAAAATCGAGTATTTGATTCGTTAGTTGTTTCGCACGCTTTTTTTAGGAAAATATCATTTTTCTGTAACATTCTTCAGGGCATTTCGAACCCCCTGTATGAAGCTATTGATCGTATTTTTCTTACTGATGTTGTCCCTCCCTGCAATCTCCAAGGACTGGAGCCTCACTCACTTTCAGGCGGCAGTCGGGGCCGAATACCTCTCAAATCTAAATAAGCGAGGAGCGACACTCTACGAAGGCTACCAAGTTATTCCGATCTTCGCGATCGAGCTCTTTCATCCTGATTTCGAGCTGATTGGCTCAACGCTCAATTACAAACATCGTATCAATCCCTATCTGCTATTGCGCACGCGTCTTAATTTATCAGCCAGTGGTGATAAACCTCTTTACGAAACCAACGCAGCACTTCTCGAGCAACGCGAAGGCACGATGGAGTGGGATGGTTTCATCGAATTTGCTTTACCTGGCCGAGGAGAACTTAGCCTCGAGTACAGTCAGGACCTGAAGACGCACAAAGGTTTTTACACCGAGGCCAAAATTCGCATCGTGGTCACAGACTTTTCTTTTCGGGGCAGAACATTTGAGCCGGCAGTTTTTGCCTCGTTAGGTGGTGGCAACCTAGCTCACAACAGTTACCTTTACGGAGTCGGTTCAAGCGACTATACCGCCACCAATTACTCTTTGGGAGTGTCACTTTCTGCTCCTCCCGAAATCGATCACTTTTTTCCTGTGTTACAGTTTAAGTATTATGAACTCATAGGCGATGCGACTCGGACGGCGAGCTTCATCGGTTCGAGAAACAGTGGCTTTCAAGTTTTGGGACTGTTTGCTTTTAAATTATAATGTTAGAGATAGCTACTCGGTGCTGAGGAGAGTTCTTTCTCGTTGCACCCAGATGCGTAACATCCAAACTCCAGGTAAAAGCAAACTCACGATGATGTCTTTGATCGGCTCGAGGTAAAAGCCCCAAGTCCACCAAATACGTAGGTCAAAGGTCAGCTCCTTTAATAGTGCCATGGCAAAAACTACGGCGAGTGCCGTGTGAGCTGTGCTGCCAGATTTGCGGGCAATAAGAAAGATTACCAGTCCGACCAACAGGTGCGCCGGAATATCGAGTGGCAAGCCATAGATGCTGGTACTGGCCACCCATTCAAAGAAACTCATTTATGGACGAACACTGACTTTGTATTTTCCATCCACTTTGCTGATCACAACTGGCAAAAATAATTCGGCGCTGGAATACCGAGCCGGGCCAACGACGATGCCGTTTGAAACGGTGAAGGTGTGAATTCCGTTCATCAAAAGCCAAATATGAGTTTCAATTGGAGTCGATTCGATGTCGTCTTTCTGTGACTCGATCAGATAGTCTGAGATATCGAATTGAATTTTTTCTTGAAGGCTTCCGTCTTCATTTAGAAGCGAGTTTCCAGCCGAGTGGCTGTTTGCTGGATTGATCGCGTGAATCTTTAGTTTTTTAGAAGTGACGTCGACGTTCATAAAGCCACAAGTTTCTGGGTCGTAAACACGGTAGCTATAGTTTGCGCCGGGAAGTCCTTCTGTCCATGTGAAGTCTTCCATGCAGGTCGCTTTGACCGCATTTGCAGAGAGCTCAAGCTTTCCATCATTCATGTCATTTAGCTCGACGTTCTTGATAGCAAAACCTGTCTTTCCGATGTCGTTGTCGTTTGCACAATAAACTCGAAAACCATTGGTGTTGTAAACGTTGAGGGCCGATGCTGGCAAAACGAGTAAAGTGGCGACTGCGATTATGTAAATATTGACTAATTTCATTTGTTCTCCCAAATTTTGGTTCCGAATTTCGGCGAATATGGCATAAACCGGAGTTTACAGCACCAGTTTCTATAGACGACTCAGCGCGTCTATGCCTGACAAAAGAGCTACGAGCTTGCTAGAAAAGTCCGGCGCTCAGATCTCACTAAAATAATCCGCAAAACAAAGGACTTTGGCTATGAAAGAAGACTGGCAGGCGGTTAAAGAATACGAAGATATCCGCTTCGAAAAAACATCCGATGGTGTTGCCAAGGTGACAATCAATCGTCCTGAAGTGAGAAACGCCTTTCGTCCACAAACAGTGAAAGAACTCAAAGATGCCTTTGAGATGATCCGTGATGATGCCGAAGTCGGCGTCGCCATTTTGACTGGCGAAGGCGAAAAGGCCTTTTGTTCGGGCGGAGATCAAAAAGTGCGGGGCCATGCAGGGTACGTCGGAGCCGATGGCGTACCGAGATTGAATGTTTTGGACCTGCAGAAAATGATTCGCTATTTGCCGAAACCCGTCGTTGCAATGGTTGCAGGGTACGCCATTGGCGGTGGCCATGTTTTGCACCTAGTTTGCGATCTAACGATTGCGGCAGATAATGCGATCTTTGGACAAACCGGCCCCAAGGTCGGATCGTTTGATGCCGGTCTCGGCAGCAGTTATCTGGCTCGCATTGTCGGCCAGAAAAAAGCGCGTGAAATCTGGTACCTCTGCCGTCAGTACGATGCGGATCAAGCTTTAGAAATGGGTCTGGTCAATCACGTCGTTCCCTACTCAGAACTTGAAATGGAAACGATGAAATGGTGTCGAGAGATGCTTCAGCACTCTCCAATGGCACTGCGTTGCCTGAAGTCTGCAATGAATGCCGATTGCGACGGGCAAATGGGACTGCAAGATCTCGCTGGCAATGCGACGTTGTTGTATTATATGTCAGAAGAGGCCAAAGAGGGTCGCGATGCCTTTGTCAACAAACGCAAACCCGACTTCTCAAAATTTCCGCGTCTACCCTGATGATTTTAAAAACGTGGGTAATGGCCTTTCGGCCGAAAACACTGACAGCCGCTGTGGTTCCGGTTTTTGTTGCTACAGCACTTCTGCTGCCAAGTGATTTTCCGATTCGTTGGTGGATTACGCTGGCGGCACTGGCTTCGGCCCTGTTTATTCAGATCGGTACCAATCTGATCAATGATGGCATCGATTTTAAAAAAGGTGCCGACGATGAAAATCGTCTTGGCCCAAAGCGCGCAACGCAATCGGGGCTACTCAAATACAAAACCGTAATGGCGATGGGATTTGTCAGTTTTCTGATTGCGATTGTCTGCGGAATTCCTCTTGTTATGCAGGGAGGCTGGGTGATTGCAGGCATCGGAGTCGTCTCGCTCATTTGTGGCTACGCCTATACTGGTGGGCCGTATCCTCTTGCTTACCGTGGCCTCGGCGACCTTTTTGTGATTATTTTTTTTGGCATCGTTGCAGTCGGCGGAGTTTATTACCTACACACCGAAGGTTTTCATCTCGATGCCTTGGTGGCAGGACTACAGGTGGGACTTTTGTGCACAGTTTTGATTGCGATCAATAAATTTAATGGTGCCGTCAGCGACAAATTTATCTAAGCTATTTTCATGGTTCACTAGTTTTTGGTTTTGTTCCTCGGTCATTTTTTGTGTCAATAGATCTTTTGCGATTTGATATTCCTCAAAACTGATCATTGTATGATCTTGTTTTTCACTAACGTTTGAAGAATTATTATTTGTGTGGAC
>NVTG01000085.1 GCA_002401495.1 Candidatus Kaiserbacteria bacterium | reverse complement strand
AGATCTTCTCACTTTGCTTCATGTATATTCAGGGAAATCAAAGGTCTTAAAACTCGACAAATCCTCTTTTGGTTTACCTTGCAGCTTTAGAGTTAGCATAATTAAAAATTTAAATAAGTAATTGAGATATGACATCCCAACGAAGTTAAACTAGCACCTCAAAAATTCCCACTTACTCAAACGAAATTCACCTTCTGAAATCAACAGAGCAGCCCAAAAGATCCTACAGGCCTTCATCCGATGAATCATCATTGAGTTAAGACACTGCGGTGGATTTTAAATGTTCCCCTTAGTTATCATACCAAAGTACTTAATCATCTGTCCTTAATAGCCTTACCTTCCCACCTGTAAGTAATAATGAAGTGATTGATGTGCTCAGATTGAGTTGTCTAAACGCCCTGGAGATAGCCTTGAAGAGCTAAAAGAGCAAGTAGAATACTAGGAGAACAAAAGACAATTGATCGCGCTGCCTTTAAATTCAAATACCTAGGCTTTAGATATTACATAAAACTCAAATGTATTTGATAGTATTGTTGCGAGGATTAATCCTCACGATGCCATAACAAAAAATAGCTTCTTTTAAGCACAATAAGATATTTTCTCTTTCAAACATGAAGCTTTTTCAGAAATTATAATAAGTGAAGACAAACTTGAATAAACATCCACCTAGAATGGAGCCCCTCAGATTGAAGTCAACAATGTCTTCGATCATAATAAGGCTGGAGAACTTGAACAAGAACTGGAACTATCTGAAGACGACTTAGATGATGATAATTTTGACCTTGATGACTTACTCTGTGACGAAGACGCGGGCATTTCACTCCACGAAGATTCACGGATGCATCAGTAATTTGAAGAATAAGAAACAATTTCTGATTTAGATATTCAATGTATTGAATCACCAGAAGAGCTTTTAAGAGAACAGATCGCCTCTATGTCAAACTAGGAGCGGCATTATGCACCAGATCCTTATTATATGAGGAATTAGAAACAAATATTACCTAGAATGCGAACTCTTTTAATAGACTGGATCCTACAAGTGAGTGAAGATTATAGATTGAAAAGAGAAACTTATTAAATGGCTGTCAATTACCTTGACAGATATTTGGTTGCCAATAATGTTTAAGTGGAAAAATTTTAACTTATCGGAACCACAGCATTGTTCTTAGCTTCTAAGAACGAAGAAATCTATTCACCTCGATGTGAAGACTTTGCTGTAGCTACAGCTAATGGATTCAATTCTGACGACATTTTTCAATGCGAAAAAGATATTGTTAGATCTCTCAATTGGAGACTGTCCCCACCGTCATTAAACCAATGGGCATAGCTCATGATGACAGAGTGGGATGATTTTGTTGATTCCAACCCAAACACCACAAATATCCTTTTGAGTTGCAGAGCAGTGAATGAGATTGATGAGCATCAGATAAAATTCAAGTAAATATAAAATAATTCATCGAGATAACTTTAAAGAGAAGCTTCATAAATTTTGGACATATCACTATTTCACATATAGACTTTATAGTTTTCTTAACAGAAACTGACAGCAGCTGTGTTGTACATTGCTCTTGGGAAGAGATTCAACATACTGAATGATCAAAGTATAGAAATGTTTCAAGATATAAACTATACAATAGGGTTTTAAGATGACTTCAGCTTAACTTTCGAAATCTTCTTGAGCTAAAGGTTTAATCTCGGTTTGGAGTAAGTGGAAGGCGATATGAGGTATATCTCTCGTTTCTTCAAACTCGAAATCGAAGAGAAAATCACGAATGCTTAGGTTTCATCAAGAGTAAGTGTATCACATTGACATTTCAGTACCACAAAGAAGAATTCCAATCATTTGCCGTGCACAACGCACAAGCAATGAATTTTGTGCAACATTTGTAATCTTAACGCTTGTGAAGATTACTCTTCTTAAAGAAGACCGAATTAACTTATTTAATTAATAACAATAATCATGAATTTTTAGGTTAAATCCATTGATATTAACTTCTTTAAATAGTGTTAAATTCTTCACCTTTAGCATTTCCGCTTCCTATGTTTATATGGTCTTTTCTGGCACTCTATTGCTGACGGGGAAGATATTTAGTTACGTTTTGAGCATCAGACATCGGTCTATCAGTTTTGCCTTTATTTTAAAACTACTAGCTGTAAGAACCCAAAGCGAACGATGTCATTTACATGTTAAGAGCAGGAAAATCACGAGCCTGAGCTCCGAGATAGGAATGGCTTGATTTGTTTACTGTGGCATAGTCGACTTTTGTACTCCCAAAATTCAAATGAGATGCTTTTATATTTTATTCTAAGGCTTTATTTTAGGCGGAGGTCGGTCCACTATTTGGCTTTTGATTATACATCTGTTTGCTCTCACTTTGATACTAATTAACACCTCCTTATTCACCCAATTTAATATTAGAAGATCTCAATTCTGAAGTGTTTATAATTGCTTTTGAAGCTGTTGGATCATATTTATTTGAAACTTCTTGAGTGTAAGTAGTGATCACTTGTTCATTCGAGTTTTTATCACCAATAGAAAAATTTTCTTTCCTCATAGATGAAGCAAACTTATTTCCCTGTGCAAAATTTTTATTAACTTTGAGTGATGGATGATTCTAATTATAAATTGATTGGTAATTAGCAGGTTCGTTCATTCCCATTTAAAAATGTAATGCTAAAGTTAAGAAAAGAGCACCTTACATCTTATTTCGTTGACTTTATCTTTAGTCACCTTGTACAAGGGCAAAGCTTCCTTGTTGGGAGTTTACTATAATTAAGTTGAAGTTTTAAATTCATTTTCTACTGTTTAACAACCTAATTTTATCGAAGAGTCTCTTTAGGTCTGGACTCGAGATCTTATTTGGGGAGATATGGCTGATGTTTGGATCGAACTTTGAGATTTTGGAATTTAAGGACGATAAAACTGCAGATAAAATATAATTTACTTACTTTAAATTCTTTTTGAGAACTTGAGCGTTACTCAAACATTTGTTTATCATTACCTAATTCCAGATGCGATTTACGCACATTCTTCCCTGTATCTTAAGCTTCCTTTCTAGCCGCCATTGATACGGTTAAATCATAAGAAGGATAATCTTTTTAATGTGAAGTTTTAAAAGAAGTTGAGTTAACAGATCGAACAAGTACATTATTGCTTCCTTTAAGGAAATTCGATTCAGTTGGTCGTTTAACAAAAGCAGACCCAACTCGACCCTCTTGCTGCTATTCTTAATTAGTAGTTTGCATCTTAGAATTATCATTTCCAAATTAGAAATTAGCTTTTCTCAACTCATCTCTTTTATCAGAGGCAACGTTGTTCTATTCCACTACTTTTTATTTATATTATTGTCCTGATGTTGTTTCAGCTGAAAACCTTCCACCTCCAAACGAGAAATGTGTTTATTTAATTTATTTCTAAAGTCTCTTCAGTTCCCCTGAATCAATATCGATTGTATGCGCTGCATACATTTCCTACTATGAAGACTTCTTGGAAATAGCTGTTGTCAAACTGAAATCCTTACCATTATGCGACCCAAATGAAAAATGTGCTTTTTTGGTCTCCATTGCTTATTTATTTCTCTTTTCACGAGAAGTGAACTCTCCAACTTTGGATTCTGGGATTTTCTTCTTGCGTGACTGCGCCCCATAAATATAGATTGGATTGTTCATTATTATATTATTTAATTTAATGGTAATTAAAGTCTCCCTGGTTCGTCAAGTTGCTACAGATGTTTCTGAAGTTTCTTCAAAATAACACGGGTATATTAATCGACTTGGCGTTGCATGTTGGGTTCATCTAATCTCAGCGTGTGTCATAGAATTCGTACATTGTAATATATAATATAAATGATCTAAATCTCATCTGACTCTGTCACATGTCATAAGTACAGACTTAAGTCTGCTTAAGATTTCTTTACTCTCATCTAACATGCACGTAAGTGTGTCGTTATCATTCCCTGCCCTAGAGAAGGAAGAGAATCAGAATATAGAGAAAGATTTCTTGAATCTAACTCGAAACCATTTGGATTCTGATGATATTCAATAGATTCTTCAATGGGGAGTAGAGAAAGGATATAATTGGATATCTGTGTACTTAGGAGCTAATGTGATGAAAGATTTGCCACAAGGATTAACTTTGTTTGCTAATTTAAAGGCATGTGTGATTACATTTATTCCATAGGTTCTTTGCGCCAATAGAAATCAATTAAAACGAGTTCCAGAGCAAGTCAAAATTCTCAAACAGCTCGAAATCTTAGATTTGAATGCCAATGGCATTGAATCAATTGCTAACCTCGAGGAAAGCACTAACTTAAAAGAGTAAGCAATAGAATTAAGTATTTTTAGATTGTATTTATCCAGTAATAGTATTGTCACAGCAGCAGGACTTCCTGCTTTGCCAAAGTTAACATTCCTAGGATTATATGCTAATTACATACCTAAGCAATCTAAAGAAGAAGAGTCGAAAGAGCAAGACCTGGCTCAATTAATAGCATTTATATCACAATAAGCTCCTAATCTAAAGGGATTATCACTTTAAGGTAATCCAATAGCTTCATTTAATCCTGATTATGAACAGATAACTCTCGCGCAATTACCTACTTTAGAGACTTTAGATGGAAAAGAATGTGCAAATAGTATTGTACAAGGCTGGGGAGATTTAGAATTAATTAAAATAGATTAATGAACTAATCACTATTAATTGGTTGATTTGAACTTGATCAACTCCATGAAAATGAAGTGCAAAATCTCTTTTGGGTCATCTCCATTCACATTACTTGTCACACCGAGTGAATCACCACACTCTTTCACATAGTAATCAATGTCGTCATCATTGCACTTGTTAGTTAACTGAGCTGTCTTGCTCCTATCGAGATTAAGTTAGACGCAACTTACTTTTCATTAGCAAACTGCTCGTCCAAATCGAACATATCGAGGCTTGGAGGAGGCAAATCTTTTAAACTAGGAGGGAAGACAGCAGCTTTTAGGTTAGGCATCGGACATTCGAATTGAGGCGGGATCAAGGTCAGTGGTTCATGCTTTACTGCTAACTCTTCAAACATTTTAATTGACTCGCCAACCAGATTAGTATCGAATTTAAATAGATCGTCTTTAAAAAGAGAAGTGAAATCTTTTGGAAGTTCTTCGCTTTCTTGAAGGCATGATCGAAGTCTATCAGCCATAGCAGTAATATCGGGAACATGATTGTATTCCATTAATTCTGGCATGTCTTTAACTGCATTCTCAACATCTTGGTTCTGCTCAGTAAGTAGCCAGTTGAAGATTCCATCTTGAATCTTGCTGTTATCTTCTTCGTCGATGAACTCATCTTCTAAGAATTTCATCGATCCTAACACCACTAGCTTCCCATTTCCTTTTGACCAACAAGCAGCAAGTGGTTGATTTGTTGGATAACTGATAGGCCCTGAACTTAAAACAGTGAAAGCTGGCTTTTTCACAGTGAGCGAGGCTCCATAAGGAAACACAAATTGCATGCCTCCATTGTCATCCTTGTCCAAAACATCTTCTGTATCTTGATACTTCTTAGCAAATTATCCTCCTTTGTTTGCTTAAGGTTGCAGTTCTCTCTTGGGCAATCCCTTGCAGATTCTAGAAATTTAAGTTTCATCTTACCTTGCAAATTCTTTGTTTACCATTCCATGAGATACATAGCATTCTTTTGGATGATGATACTTGTAGTACATTGTTCTCACTACTGAATCGTTGTTCACGGAGATGTTAAATTGCTCCAACAGGAAGTTGATGTTGGTGTTGTTTTTGGATTCGCCTCCTTCTCCCAAGCAAACAAGCAAACTTCCTCCTTTTGACACGTATTCTTTCAAATGCTTAAATTCTGCAGCGTTAAACGGTTCTCTTGGATTTCCAAGGATGACCAGGCTGTTTTCACTCAAAGTATCCATATTAAGTTCATCTTTGTTTATAGCGCACTGACGGCAAAATTACCATTCTCGTACTTACTTTAAACTTTTGTTTCAATTTCTGTATGAACTTTTTGTAACCTTGATTAGGGTTCAGGATTTCCTTTTTCGAAGCATTGAACAATACCTTCAAGTATTAAACCCGCAGCACTTACGCTGAAACTTTAGCTGTTTTCTTTATTCATTTATTTCA
>NVTG01000084.1 GCA_002401495.1 Candidatus Kaiserbacteria bacterium | reverse complement strand
CTTACTTGTCTTGTTGCTCGTATTGGCTTGATGAAAAGCAATATTAGAGTCTTTGTTCGGTGCGATATTGAGGACTTTTGCTATGAATGGGCGGAGCGATTGTCGCCCATTTGTTTCAAAGCTCCGTATAATACCATATGAGGCGGCAAAACCAAATAGGATTAAGATGGCCGAAACTTTGAATTGAATCCAGTCCTCATAGTTATGAGAGTGGTGAGAGCCTGCCCACCCACACTTGTCACAACAACCAATCGGCCCAATATTGAGCCGCGGGTTTAGCGGATATCGACATGTCGGGCAGCGCCGAAAAATTTTTCTTCTAAACACTTGGCCTCCTCGCAGACGGACTAGATCCAGCCAATACTTATTTGTTTCGAGCTATATAAACTACTCGAGCGATTAGTTTGCAATTGGTGGGCCGTATTGGAGAGACGGCTCCGGGAGTCTAGGCCGGTCTGGCAATTGGAGGCTGTCGACCTCCGGCAGAAGTGACGTTTTTCGGCGCCAACGGGACGCGTTATTATCTATTAGAGTGGAATTTGAATTCTTACGGGCTTGCCAGTATAAGGCTCTGGTATGGGCTACTTTATACTTCTCTTTAGCATTTTATTTTTGTCGTTAACTTCTGCTGGTCAATCGCTTGGTCAAAAGATTGATCAATCTTTTGAGCGGTCGTTCTTTTGTGAACGTGGACGTTTAAAATTTCCAAAAGGCACAGAGCGATTAGACTTTGATTTTACCAAGGGAGCTCAACCACAGCTTCGCCTTGTGCTGACAAATAAAAAGAAAGTTCCGGGAACAGGACGGGTCGAAACCACTGTGAGTGAGTTGACTACGGGGCTGGTCTGCTCAATTTCAAAGCAAACAGGGTATGTCGTCGGTTGTAAAGAGCCTGCATACGGTCGAGAACTATACAGCCAGTTAATTACTAGAGAGTTCTTGGTTTCTTTAGAAGAGCCAATGAGGCATGTTGCGGTTAAAACACTGAAGGTGTTTTTCTCGCGTCCCGACGGTCGTAATCCCCGCCATCGCCACGAATTTTATCGTGAGTTTAATTTGAATCAATGCCAGTTCTCTGTTGAGTCAACTATTCAATCATCTAGTGACGTGTCCAACTAAGGAGAGAGTCAAATGCCAATAGCAAACCACAAATCTTATTGCGAAATGTTAGATCGCGCATACAAAGGAAAGTATGCCTATCCAGCGATCAATGTCACTTCCACCTCGACGGCCAATGCCGCAATTGAAGCATTTTCTCAAGCGAAGTCGGATGGGATTATTCAGGTCTCGACTGGTGGGGGCGAGTTTGCTTCAGGCCAGTCTGTTAAGTCAGCCGTTATAGGTGCCATCTCGCTTGCACAACATTGTCATCTTGTTGCCGAGTCCTACGATGTGACGATTGCTTTGCACACTGACCACTGTCCAGCAAAGAAAGTCGATAGCTTTTTGATTCCGTTGATTGCAGAGACTGAGCGCAGGCGATCTCAAGGACTTGAGAACCTTTTTCATTCGCATATGTTCGATGGTTCGGAATTGCCACTTAAAGAAAACCTCGAAATTTCCAAGCAACTGCTTGAGCGATGTGCAAAAAATGAAATCATCCTTGAGGTTGAAACCGGAGTCGTTGGCGGCGAAGAGGATGGTGTAAACAACGAAAATATGCCAGCCGAAAAACTCTATACTAGCCCAGAAGAAATGGTCGAAGTTGGCCGCCAACTCGGAAATATTGGGCGATACATGTTAGCTGCGACTTTTGGTAATGTTCACGGCGTTTATAAGCCTGGGAATGTAAAGTTGCGACCCGAGATATTAAAAAACGGTCGCGATGCTGTAGTTAAAGAATTTGGAGAAGCGGGCGCGCAACATCTTGTTTTTCATGGTGGCTCGGGCTCGTCGATCGAAGAGATTCGAGAGACGCTTGAATACGGTGTGATTAAAATGAATATTGATACAGACACCCAGTATACTTACACTCGGGCAGTAGTGGATTTTATGCTTAAAAACTACGACCAGGTATTGAAGGTTGAGGGCGACGTCGGCTCCAAGAAGTTTTACGATCCTCGCGTATGGATGAAATTGGCTGAAAAGTCGATGACTGCGCGAATAGTCCAGGCCTGTAGTGACCTGAGATCTGCGAACGAGACTATTTGTCAGTAAACTGGCAGTTGGGATAGCGGGAGAACAAGGTGTCTCATTCTGAGACACCTTGTTCTGGGAGAGCTTGCAGAGTGTTCCAATGTGAGAGAAAATAGACTTTTATGAAAGGGTCGGTTTTCTCTTTATGGTCACTCTGTTAGAACGAAGCTGTCGTTTTTTTCTAGGTTTTTTTCTCGTCTCTTTGTGGGTTATTAGTTCATCCTCTGCGTCGAAATCTGTTCGCAAAGGTTACAAGATCGCAAAATTTTGTCAGGATGCCAACGCGGGGTATGTTGGCGAACAATCGAAGGCAACAATGGTACTCGAAACTCGAAGCGGACAACAAGTTCGTCGCGAACTTATTGTTAAGCGGCGTGAGAAACGGGGTGATGGGGATCAGTCATTGTTGACCTTTATGCGTCCGGCTGATGTTAAAGGGACCAAGCTATTGACCTGGACTCACCTAGATTCTGGTGACGACCAATGGGTCTATCTTCCCGCTTATCGAAAGGTTAAAAGAATTAGCTCTCGACTTAAAACTGGCTCCTTTCTCGGATCGGAATTTTCCTATGAAGATCTTGGTGGGAGAAATATCGAAAAATTTCGCCATCGCTTTTTAAAGGAAGGTAAGTATAAGGGGCGCAAGGTTTGGGTGTTAGAGCAGAAGCCTAAAGACAAGTATAGCGGTTACAGTAAGCAAATAGTCTGGATGGACAAGAAATATAAGTCTCCGCTAAAAGTGGAGTACTTTGACCGCAAGGGAGAGCTTCTAAAAGTTGCGAAGTTTATCGGTTATCGCCGGATCGACGAGTGGTGGCGGCCCAGTAGGACTGAAATGAGAAACGTTCAGACCAGGAAGAAATCTACATTGGTGTGGAAAAAAACGCGGCTCAAGCGAAAGTTTTCCTCAAGAGATTTTCAGAAGGAATATCTAAAAAAATAAATGTCTGTGAAAGCACTGTTCTTCGCAATCACTCTTAGTTTTTTATCACTTTCCCCAGCGGCTCGGGCAGAAATTGATTACGATGAAGATGGTATCTCCATTGTCGAGGATCAACAGTACGAGTCGGGAGTCAGTAGAGAAGCAAGTCAAAAACTAAGAAGAAAAAGAGCGCGCAGAAAAAGGTCCAAAAGAAGGCTGAAAAACAAAAGGCGAAAAAAAAGCAGCCGTGCGAATCGCCGCAGAAAGATTCGAAAGAAAAGAACTCGATCTGAAGCGGGATTTGATCGAATCATAGAAGAGCAGTTCTCGGGTAACAGAAGAGAGTCGCCAGAAAAAGACTCGGTTGAATTTAGCTGGGACCGCTACAGCGAAGTTTCTGAGTTCCTTGGGACAAAAAGACGTTTTGTATTGCAGCCTGGAGAGTTCGGCGGTGAGCTGCAATTTGAAGGCCGAGCCTTTCAAGAGGTCGACGGTAAAAATGCGACTTCAGATGGCGCGGCAGGTATCTTTGCCCGCGCAGAGATTCCCTTTGAATCCGATTCTGAAATATGGGCTGCGAAGATAAAAGCCTTTGCCCGTGTCGATGCCTTGGACTCTGACCGAAATAAAATTTTCCCTGAAGATATTTGGCTTTCTTATTCACGTGACTTTATTCAGTTGAGAGTGGGATTTCAGGTGTTCAACTGGAGTCAACTGGATCTTTTTACCCCGGCAGAACTGCTTAATAGCGTGAACTTTGATAGCGAGATCGAAAATCTCGAAAAAATAGGTGAGGCTGCAGTGACCTTAAAAATGAAGCTCGCATTTGGGTTTTTAGAGCTTGTTTATATGCCTTTTGTTTTAGGGCCAAGCTTTCCAGGAGCCAAGTCGAGGTTTAATTTACTCGATCCTGGCGAGAGTATGGGCGACCCTGTTTTTGTTAAAAAAGATGGCACTCTTGTTGAAAAATCTCAGTTTCATCAATTTGCGGCGCGGTTTAGCCGTACTATCGGTCGTGCCGACTTGAGTCTATTTTTTGTTGATCAAATTGATCGTCGCACTCCTGAAATTGTTTTTCAAAATAGCAGTCAGAGTTTTCGCCCAGTTTTCTTTCCGATAGCATCGCTTGGATTCAGTATGGTTTGGTCACTGGAAAGTTTTATTTTTAAGGCTGAGTCGTTGCGCAGGCTTGTGACCAACCCCGTACAACCTACAATATTTGGCACCTTAAAAAAGAAAAGTCATTCTTTTGGGGCAGTTGGTGTTGAACGCGAAATGGACTTATGGGGAGGCGCTCTGACAACTTTTGTCGAGTACCAAAAACTGTTTGGTATCAGTGACGAGTCGTCTGAAATTGACCGGCAGAAAATTAGCTCATTCCAAAACGATATAGCTTTTGGATTTCGCGTAAACTTCAATGATGTGCAAGCTAAAGAGGTTCGTCTTCTTATCGATGTTGATTTAGATGTAAGCGAGCAGGTCTTGGCTTCTTTAAGTTATTCACAACGGTTGTGGACGAATTGGAAGATTAAACTGGGAGTTCGTTATATAAATGCCCCAAAGCAGCAGCAAATTGCAATTGGACTCGAACAGTTTGATAAAGATAACTACGGTTTTTTACAACTCAGTCGTTTTTTTTAGGTCTTTCATGATGCAAGTTTTTGAGTGGATACGAGTATTGATAATCCTTTTGGTGTTTTTATCCAGCACGATACTCTTTGCGGTGCCATTTTTTGTGTTTGTCGTAATCAAACTGTTGATGCCTGTAAAGGTTTTATCTGAAGTTATTTTTTCAGTTGTTTCTTGGATAGTATCATTTTGGATTTCTTTTAATGCCAGAATAGTTCTATTTTTTGTTCCGACGAAATTAGATGTGAGTTTGCCTGCGGAGCTTTCGCTGAAGCAATCCTATCTTCTGATTTGCAATCACCGTTCATGGCTGGACGTCATGGCTCTTCTCTTTGTTTTGAACAA
Organism: Candidatus Kaiserbacteria bacterium; assembly: GCA_002401495.1. The sequence goes on along the minus strand of NVTG01000084.1, from coordinate 1,103 downwards.
GAGAACATCGATGATTAGATTTTTTATAAAAGAGGGACTTGTTTGGCTTCCCGTTGTTGGGCAAGCGATGCTTGCCTTGGATTTTCCAATGGTGAAACGAGGAGGAGGAGGAGGGGGAAGAAATATCGAGTTAGCCGAAAGATCTTTGGCAAAGCTCAAGGGGCTGCGCACAACTATCGCAGTTTTTCCAGAAGGAACCCGCTTTACATATGCAAAACGAATGGAAAAAAATAGTCCTTTTGAACATTTACTTTTCCCTAAATCAGGTGGTTTTTTCATGGCAGCTGAGTCGTTTTCTGGCTGCGGCAGAAAAGTTTTGGATGCGACTGTTTTTATCCAAGATGATATGAATTTATTGAATTTTTTCAAAGGCCGCTGTTCGCAGTTGTTAATTGAAATAGAAGAATATGATCTTGATCGCGAGTTTTTGCGAAATGGAGTTATTGACAGACGACTGGTCGAGAGCTGGCTGGACCTAAGATGGAAAGAAAAAGACATTAAATTAAAGAGAAGCTTAAGGGGAAGTGATTAAGGTGCTATTCACTGATATTCAATTTCTAGGATAGCACTTATACTTTATAAACCTATGCGAAAAACGTTTCTTAAATTCATCGTGACCCGGCCCGGGTTGGCTTTTGCAGCGACTACTTTGATTTGCGCGGTTTTGGCGAGTGCTATTTTGTTTAACTATAAAACTGATTTTTCACCAAAAGTTTGGTTTGAAAAAGACTACCCCGAATTACAAACCTACGAGCAATTTGAGGTCGAGTTTGGCAATGACGACAGCATAATTCTTGCTGTTCACAATTCTCAGGGGCTGCTGAACTCTCGGTCATTGAGCTTGATTCGTGAGATCACCGAACGTTTTTGGAAACTCAACGATGTAATACGTGTCGACTCCGTAACCAACTATCAATGGGCTCATAGTACTGACAACGAGATAGTTATAGAGCCACTTTTTTCCGAAATGAAGAACGATGTCGTGTTGGAAAGGCGGCAGGTGGCCCTTAGCGACGCCGGCATCCAGGGGTACCTTCTTAACCGGACAGCAAGGACAGCTCTGATCCACGGGCAGTTGAAGCCGAGCTTTGATCAGCAATTAC
>NVTG01000083.1 GCA_002401495.1 Candidatus Kaiserbacteria bacterium | reverse complement strand
ATGCTTCGCACTTTCCCGGCTTTCGGGCGCCGTGCTGCTGTTGTTCCACTGCTCTTGGCAGGGACAATTCTTTCGGCATGCGCATCAGACGAAGACGGCGAGGGGATCTTTGCCCTTGGCAATGGGGCGGAAAATGACGTTCTGCAGAACGACCTGCAAACCACCATCCCCTATGATGTCGAGATTACCGGCATCGATTCCCAGGAAGAAAAACTGATCGAAGCGCTCAATTCCGTGAGCACAGCCCGACGTTTGCAGTCACGGCCAACAGCGTCGCGAGCCGGTTTGCAACGCCGTGCCGAGGACGATATCGAGCGGTTTCAGGCTGTTTTGCGCTCCAACGGATTTTACGACGGCCAAATCACCTTCAGTATCCGGGAAAAAGCGGTGGAAAGCCCATCGGATGCAGCTGCCGAGACGGACGCATCCGGGCAAGACACTGCTAATGACGCGGTTGCGGGACAGGCGGGTGATGATGCGCTTGCCACCGGGGGCGATAAACCCAATCCACTGGTCCTGACCTATAATGTCGATACCGGCACACCTTACTTGATTGCAGCGGTCAATCTTGTCATCACGCGGCCGGATCGGGTTGTGGAACGTCACGCGACCGATGAGGAACTGGAAAAAACCAACCTTGAGATCGGTCAGCGTGCAATTGCTGAACCAATCATTCTGGGCGAACAATACGGCGTTGATATCTTGCGTGAACAGGGCTACCCGCTTGTCGAAGCGGGAAAGCGCACCATTTTGGCGGACACCGCACAAAAGACGATCACCATCAATTATGCCTTTAATACCGGGCCGCTCGCGCAGTTTGGCGATATTACCGTGAATGGCGCACAGGACGTCGATCCTGATTTCATTGCCGGTTATCACAGTTGGGATCACGGCGATCAATACCACCCTGATGAAGTCCGCACCACGCGTCGCGAACTGGCACAAACAAACCTGTTTGACAGCGTGATTGTCAAAGTCGCCGGTCCAGTAAAGGAAAATGGCGAAATCCCTGTCGAGATCGATGTTGTTGAACGCAAGATGCGCTCGATTGGTGGCGGGGTAAACTTTTCGACAGCAGATGGTCCGGGCGTCAATGCCTTTTGGGAGCACCGCAATTTCTTTGGTGCCGGGGAACGGTTGCGGCTGGGGTTTGATGTCTCAAGCCTTGAACAGGGTCTATCGGCGGAGTTCAAGAAACCGCAGTTCCTTGAACGGCGTCAGTCCTTTGTGGCCGAAGCAAATGCCAAGAACAACGACACAGATGCCTATAAGGGCTCAACGCTTGACAGTTTTGCCGGTATTGAACGCCCACTTTGGGAAAACTGGACAGCAACATTTGGCGTCACGGCGGAATATTCCGACCTGACCGGATCGGACTCCCCGAACGAGGAATTCTATCTTGCCGGCCTGCGCGGGGTCTTGCGTCACGACAATACTGACAATCCGCTTGATCCGACCGTGGGCAATCGGTTTGAAATCAATGTGTCGCCATATATGGGCTTGTCCGATCAGGATACCAATTTCACCTCTGTCTCGTTGGCCGGGTCGCAGTATCTGGCCTTTGACGATGATGGCGACTACGTTTTTGCGGCACGCGCCCGCACAGGTACCATCATTGGCGAAGAGCGTGGCGGTCTGCCGTCAAACAAACGTTATTATTCCGGCGGTGGCGGATCAATCCGCGGGTATGAATATCAAAAGGTCGGGCCACTTGATGATGATCATGATCCGTTGGGCGGTCGTTCCGTACTGGAAGTCGGGGCAGAGTTTCGCGCACGCGTGACCGAAAGTTTTGGCATCGTGCCGTTCATCGAAGGTGGGAACGTTTATGCGCGCTCTGAACCCGAAGACATCAATCTTTTGTGGGCGGCCGGCCTTGGTTTCCGGTACTACACTGCGGTCGGGCCGCTGCGATTTGATGTTGCGGTGCCGCTCGATAAACGGCCCAACGTTGACGACGATTTTCAATTCTATATCAGTCTGGGGCAGGCATTTTGACCGGGTCTGACTCTTTGCCACCGAAAGATCAAAAAACATCCATTGGGCCAAGTTCAGCAAAGAAATGGCTGCGCTATGGCGCCTATGTGCTTGGCGGAACTGTGTTTGGTCTTGTGGGGGCGATTGCTGTTGCCGGGACGGGTCCGGTTCTTCGGATGGCAACGCCCCTGATAAATGAAACTGTTTCCTCGGCAACCGACAGCAGCTTTGAATTGGGGCGCCTCGAAGGCAGTCTTTGGACCGGTCTGACTCTGGACAGCCTGATAATGGATCGTCCTTCGGACGGGTTGCATCTCGATATTCAGGACGTCGCGTTCGACTGGTCACCGATTGCGCTGTTTGGCGGGAAGTTGCAGATCAATCGTGTGGCCGTGGCTTCGGCAAATGTCATTTTGCCCGATGGCACAACGCCCGAAACAGTTCAAGAAGACGATGAAGCCAGTGGTGGCTTTGCTTTGCCACTGTCCGTCGCACTTGATGAATTGACCCTTGGCGAGATCGCCATTGTTGATCAGGTTACCGGCAACAGTTTTTTGTATGCACTGAATGCTCGTGCAAAGGTTGGAACCAACCTGTCAGCAACGGCATTTCTTGACCTGCAGCCACGCGATGGTGGAGCAGATCACCTCAAACTTGATCTGGATTTTGACGGGCCCGGTGAAAAATTGTCGGCCGAAATTGACGGGGCGCTGGGCCGTGATGGACTGGTGATGACCCTGGCCGGTGTCGATCCAAGTGTATCGACCGATATCAATATCGCACTGAGCGGAGATGGCCCGGCCAATGACTGGAAGGGTAAGCTTGAACTTTCGGCTGCAGGCTATGCATCGCTTCAAAGCGACGTTGGCGTGCAACTGTCATCAGATGTTCTGAGTTTTGCCCTCGATGGTGGACTTGCCCCGCAGGAACGCGTCACCGAACAATTGCCCGAACCGCTGCGCAAGACTGTCGACCTGGGCATTGGTGGGACGTTTGATCAAGGGGACCAAACCCTTGCTTTGGACCGCATTTCGATTGTGATGGCTGATGCGCTGTCATTGTCCGGGATAACCGAGATCAATCTGGATGAAAACCGGATTGCAGCGGATATCAATGCCGATATTAACCCCGAAATGTCTGCACTTTTCGATGGTGCGGTTTCTTGGGCAGAGCTTGGGTTTTCTGTGCAGGCGGATGGCAATTTGGCAATGCCAGGCCTTGCTTTGCGCCTTGATGGGCGCGATGTCAAAACACCTGTTTCCCAAATTTCAAATGTCGCCCTGCGGGCTGATATGCCTGCCACAGACGACGTTGATGATACCCTTTTGGCGACACTGGAACTTTTGACATCTGGTTCGGAGTGGAATGATCCGGGGCTTGGCGCATTTCTTGGCGCAGAACAGAGCTTGTCGCTTGATGCCGAAATGTCACCGGACTTCGCCAATATCTCGGTCCGTGAACTGGTATTGGATTTGCCCGATATCGCATTGCGCGGGCAGGCCGATATCGACGAAAATCTGAATGTGACGACATCCGGTCTTGTCGCAGATATCGCCGATCTTTCAATTTTTTCCGCAATCTCCGGCCTTGACTTGCGCGGGCGCGGGCAGGTGGCATTCCCCGACCTGACATGGTCGGGCACGCAGGGCCTGAATACCGGCCTTGAAGTTTCCGCCAGTCAGGCGACCTTTGGGGTTTCCGACCTTGATCGTATCGTCGGGCAAGAACCGCGTATCACCGGCAAGGTCACGCTGGCACCCGATCTTGATCTGGGCGTTGATGTCGACGCCCTGCAAACGGCGATGGTTAATGGCCCCCTGAAGCTGAGCATCACCGATGCGTTCGAGAAGCTGGCCCTTGAAAGCAAGCTCGATATCGCGCCGGGTGTTGTGCCACCCGACCTTGGACTTGAAATTTCCCCGGCCACGCTGACGGCCAACCTGGAAGGCGCCTTGTCAGCGCCACCGGGAACAATTGAACTCAATGTGCCAAGCCTTGATGTTGCAGGTCAGAGCTTCTCGGATATTTTGCTGACAAGCCGCATGTCCTGGTCGGAACAATCTGTCTTGTCGTTTGGCAATGATGCCGACTTCATGCTGGGAAGCCGGGCTTTCAAACTTGCTGCCAATGTTTCGTTGCCTTCGGATGAATTACGGGTCGAGGCGATCTCGCTGAAAGGGCAGTATCTGGCTTTGAATGGTGACATCACCTTGCCTGATTACAGCGTTCCGATGCGTGGCGATATTGCGCTTTCAAACCTTGATGCCGAATTTCTTGATCAGTTTGGTGTCGGTTTTGGCAATGGGACAGTAATTGCCGATATTGCCCTTCGCCCGGAAAATGACCGCCAAACCATCACAGCATCGGCGTCGGCAAGGGGGCTTCGGATGGTGGGCAGTGATAACGCCAATCCGACACGCATCGGAGATGTCGAACTTAATGCGACAATAGGCAATGCGTTTGATGTGCCTGAGATATCAGCAAAACTTGACGGGCGTGACATCATCGCCGGGGCAATTGCCGTTAATGACGTTTCCCTTGATATCAAGGGTGGTCTGGATGCGCTTGCCATCACAATGGACAGTTCAGGCCACTATCAGGGCAATGTTCCAATCTCGACCGATTTGATTGCAGATGTGTCGCTCGGTGATGATGTCAGCGTCACGGCCAGCCGGTTTGACGCGAATATCGGGGATCAAGCCATTGCGCTGCGCAAACCGTTGCAATTCGTTCTGCGGGCAAATGGCAGACAACAGTTGGATGCGGATCTGACCGTTGGAACCGGACATCTGCGCGCACGTCTTGATCAGGAAGCCGGGCAAAAATCGATTGCGGGTGAACTCCATCTCAATGATGTCGATTTGGGGCCATGGGGGCGTATCTCCGGCTATGATGGGCTAAGCGGCACAGCAAATCTCGATGTCAGCTTCCGCGAAGCGCGGGGAAGTTCGCCGACAGCGCAGATCGATGGCCGGATCTCTGGCATTACAGCAAAGGCAGTTGCTGATCTAAAACCGTTTGAAATGCTGCTTGATATCAAGCTTGCGACAGGGACCCTTACCGGCCAGGCATCACTTGGCAACGGCGATATTGAGGCCCTGACTGCCGAAGGCACGGTGCCGCTTGCGATCTCTGTGCTCGAACAGGATTTCAGCCCCGATCTTGGCGCGCCGGTTTCAGGTCGTGTGCGCCTGAATGGCGAGATCGCCGAATTCTGGCCTTATGTTCCGGCCCCTGATCATCAGGTGTCAGGCAAGATCAAGCTTTCGCTTGATGTCGCTGGAACGCTTGGTGATGTGCGTTGGAACGGGGACGTTTCCCTTGCACAGGGGCGCTACGAAAATCTTGAATACGGCACCATTCTTAATCAGATGGCGCTTGATGGCACCTTTGATCAGGCAGGCCTTTCCATTCCTTCCTTTACGGCGACTGACGGGGGCAATGGCACGGTTAAGGCATCAGTTGATCTTGATCTGCTGGATGGCGGGGAGGTGCGATATGACGTGTCTGCCGATCTGCGTAATGTTGCCCTGTCGCGCAAGGATGAACTGCAATTCTGGGCCGATGTACAAACCAGTGTGACTGGCTCTCAGTCAGAGGCAGATATTCAAAGCAAGGTTTCGGTCCTGCGCGGCGAAGTGGATTTGACGTTGGCATTGCCGGAATCGGTGCCGACCATCGATGTTGAAAACCTGCCAGAAGCGTCGCAAACCCAGGCAGTGGAAGACGCCAAGAACGCCGAGGACAGCTTTGTCGGCAATCTTGATGTCACGGTGGATATCCCGGGACGCTTGTTTGTGCGCGGCAAGGGACTTGATTCCGAATGGGGCGGGAATCTTGATATTTCCGGCACCACGGATGATCCGCGTATCAGCGGGCAGCTGTCGGCCCTGCGCGGGCAGCTGGATGTGATTGGCAAAACCTTTGTTATTCGGGATTCCCAAATCACCTTTGCCGGGGCATCGCCGCCCGATCCGATGCTGGATATCGAGGGGGTCTACACAACCGAAGACCTTGTCGTGACGGCTGGCTTCCAGGGGCCGTCGAGTGATCCGGAACTTGTTCTGTCTTCCAATCCGTCACTGCCTGAGGACGAAATCCTGTCACAGGTCCTGTTTGGCAAATCGCAGGGAAGCCTGAGTGCGATTGAGGCGGTCCAGCTTGCCAGTGC
>NVTG01000082.1 GCA_002401495.1 Candidatus Kaiserbacteria bacterium | reverse complement strand
AATAATTAATTAATTAAAGATGAAATGTGAACATAATTGTAGAATATTAAATTAAATGAACTAATCAATCATTCAGTTGAGTCAGCATAGCAACCCCTCTTTTAATCCAATGGCTATCTTAGTGCTTCTCTTGCATCATCATTGGCATATTGAGCACGAAATTTGTTGAATGACCAGTTGTTGACAGCGTTCCTCTTCTGTGAGAAGTCTTGTAGACTGGACACATGTATGTCTAAAATGATAAAGAAATCTCAACTTACATGTTTCGTTTCAATTTCATCTACGTTTTCAGGTTTCAGCCAGACTGTTGGCACAGAAGTGTAAAGAACTCTAGGAAGAGATTCAGCAAGGAACCCTCCATCTAATTTTGAGATAGTAATACTTACCAGTTTCCCACCTTCCACCTTCTAAATAGAATCCATGGAGATAAGCACCATCGGGTGGATTTTTAGTTAAATCAAACTTGCTGGGGTCATTTATCACTTCAAAATCGTAATCAATTTTATCAATAGGGAACTAATGTTTTCTAGCATAATTCTGCTTAGATCCAGTCAAGAAAGATTGAGTGAAGAAGAATCCAGATATCCAGAATGATGTGGGGGCGCCGTTATCAATCCAAGTTTGCATGAATTCCAGTCTTTTGCAGAAATCGTTAACCCAAGATCCTAGAGGTTTGAGAGATGGATAAGAAACTTGAGCCCACACTGAAGGCACTTGATTGTTAAACATGGCTTAGGATACGGCTTCGAGATCGGCACTCATGACAACTTCTCCTTTGATTGCCTTTTGAAGATTCACCAAAGATCCTTTGACTCGAATAATCAATTTGTTAAATCTGAGCAATTCTTATTGCAGTACAGTATTCATGGATTCATTGTATTTAATTGGATGCTTCTTGGAAGCTGCTAGTAGATCGAAAGCTTCAGGGATTTTACTAAGAAGTTCCTTTGACTTTTCTTGAAGAATTTCATCTGGTGATTTGCCCGCAGCCCCAGTACTTCTTGGCATTAAAGTAAGAACGGTATCAAGTAATGCATTAGTATCGTTAATAGCGGCTGTAATATCAGCGTTATCATGAAGACCAAATATTTCTGTCATGTCATTCATTGGCATTACTTCTCTAATGTAATCCATATACTCTTCAATATCTCCAACAGGAGCATAATATTTACCTGAAGGTGACAACTTATGAGAGTCTTCAAGTATTTTAGGGGTGTAGAAATCTTAGAGTAAAACATTGATGCACCTTCTGTCCATCGGATCAGTAACTCTTCCTCCATAGTTTGCTTCAGAAACCATGTATTACAATGCTTCCCATGGAATCTCCTCGTATGCATTCAAGAACATCATCAATTATGATTAAGAGATTCTAAGATCTGAAGCTGAGAATTCATAAGGGATGTTCCAACCGAGAGGGCCGTATTTTCTTCTTTCTAAAATCAATGCATTAAAGAAGCATAGACCGAACATGAGTTTCTTATATTCTTTTTATTTACTGCAGGATTCAAATTCCTCTGCATTTTGTCCCATAAAAGCTCCAAGGATATTATTCTTTAATCCTTTTGGTGGCTCATTAGTGACTTTCACACCATTTTACAATACAGAAACAGGGAATTTGTCACTAGGCATTGAAGTGAGCCACATTCTAAATTCAGAATTAGGGTCTCTGACAATCTTCTCTAAAATTGAATCTAAAGTAGGCATGAATGAAGGCGCTAAATGGCAATTCTGCAGGACAACCCAAGTTTAATGTTCAATGGCAATATTAATAGCCTCAATAGCTTTAGGTCCTTGACCCTGTCCAAGTGAAAGACTTTCCCATTTCTTTCTAAGATTAGGCATTTCAGCAACTTTCTTAAGTTCACTCATCGGATCAGCTCCAGGGGATAAAATGAAGATAATAGGAGATTTATTGTCTGAATCTATGAAACTTGCATAGAGATCAAATGGTGGAGGAGTGATAAAATCTTTTCCGAGTTCTTTTTCTTCTGTTACCATTTTTTAAATAGCTGCAGTTATTTTGTCAGGTCTCAGAGCTCTTAGAACCAAAAGCTACTTAAACATGGCTAAATTATCTCCCCAATTGCTAGGCCAAGGCTATTTGTCTGATCTATGAGGCTTTGAAGAATTGTAGATTTTCTCCCATTCAGCGGTATTCTTGATCAAGTCTTCAGATATACCTTTGAAATGCTCTAAACTTTCAGACATCTCTTAGAACTGGAGCCAAGATTTATTACTTAGCCATCCATTTTCCCCAGTTGGGTTTGGTTTCTTAGAATCTGCCCATGATCCACCAGTCATCAAGAATCGAGCTTCCAGCTTATCGAGCTCTCCTTTTTCTTCCATTATCTTCATGCACAACAACAAAGAGAAAAGCAATTTATCTTTCTCGAAGAGACTTCTGCAGACATTCTTATAAAGAAGTTCGGTGAAGCAGCGAATAATATCGCCAATTCTGTTACGCTTTTCTTCAGCCGTTGGTTTGTCAGGCATTTTACCCAGTCTTTCTATACTCTTCTCGTACAAGTCTGAGAACCATTTCAGCGAGTACTGATACATTGGGTCGACATTGGCGAGATCAGAGATGCAGAAGAAGAGCATCGAAACTCTTCTGGCAACAGGTCTGTAATCGTTTCTTCTGTTCTCCACCAAATCCAGAGCCTTCTTCATTTGAGCAAGTTCTTCCTCTATAGAAATGCAAGCTTGTTTTGACTCATCCAAAGTATTATACAACTCTTCATTTTCCAGCAAATTGCCAGTGGCGTTTGCAATTTCATTGAGAATCTTCTCCTGCAATTCTGCCTGCAGTCGCTCGTTGTTTGCCTTTTGCTCAATACATTGAATACGCTTCAGATAAATTTTGTTATCTTCATTCTTGATAGTCAACTACAACATTTGATCTTCAAGCCCTTCTTCTGTAACCATAAAATTAAGCATTGCCACTTTAACACAAATCTCTGGCGCGTAATGAGGTTTTGACAATTTTGTTGTTATGTAGAACTTGAAAGCTTTGTCGTATTCGGCGAAACCATCTCCAAATTTGATGCAGAGCATTCCTCCCTTGTTAACAATATTTTTCGTTAAAATAGGCTCAAGTAAAGGTTCTATTGTTTCAAGAGCATCTTCAAGAATAACTGGATAGCCAAGTTACATCGATGTTTCGAGTGTTCGTGACACTTTTTTAGAGTCATGTGACGGTCTAAAACGTTTATCTAATCATTACTTACTTAATTATTTGCATTTAGTTCTCACTTTCCATCTTTTTAATCCAGTTGTTAGCTTGGAGCTAAGGATCAATCATGAGTGGCCATCTGTCAGAATAATCCATGATAATAGCATTGTCAACTGAAAAGCTATCTTGAGGCAATTCTTTAATTTACCAATTTCTGATTCTTATTTAATCGCCTAGAATACTTTCAAGTGTGACTTTGTCTGATCCGATAATGTCTTGCGCTTTCATTAGGGTCGACCATTACAATACACAATCGTCACGATAGTTTTAAGTGAAGACACCAAGGTAGGCAATAATTCCAGAGCAAATAACAACATCTCCTACTAAATGCGTTTTATTTTATTGATTTTATTCTAGAGCTTTTTTCCAGTTTTCATTTTCATCTCCAAGCTTGATGATTAGATTTTCAGCTCTAACCTTTTTCTTTTTACAGTCTTCTGTATCATTCAAAAGCTTTTCTTTTCTTGCCTTTGCTTCATCTAATTAGTTCACTAAATTCTGCATTTATTCTTGAACAGCTTTAAGTTTATCAATTGCAGACTGCCACATTTCTTTTGCTTCTTTACTTGTTGCCTCAGATCTTCCTAACTCTGCTTATTTAGGTTTGACAATTTTCATAGCTTCATCATATGAAATAATAGCTCTAACCCATCTGGCCATTCCAAAAGCAGCCTTTGATGCATTCTATAGAACTTGATCAGTGTAGTTTTCAGATTCTAGTAATGGAGTGATTTCCTTAACGACAGATTCTGCTACATTATCTTTATCATATTCAATACAGTTCTTAAGTAATTAAGGAGTTAAGAGTTGTTTTTAAGATGGTCCCCAATAATCATAAGTTGTTCCTTCTTTAGCGGTTTATCCTTTAATTTTGTTTGGCTTAATGTTGAAAAGAATACACATTGATTGCATGACAACTTTCACTCCCATTGAAGGTTTTTAGATTCCTCTGAGCTCAACAATGTCATTTTTATTCAGATCTTTAACAGCCTTAATAGCCATATGATAGATAGGCATGACACGAGCGAGAGCTTCTTCACAATCCTTTTTGATTACATCAGCAGCATCCGACTTTTCTTTTGCTGTAGCTTCTTCTTTCGCGACATCTTTAGAAATTAAATCAACTTCTTTTTTCTATTCTTCTACATTCTTAATCATTTCGTTAGTTTCTGCTTCTGCTATTTTCAATTTAGGTTCAAGCTCTTTCAATTCTTCTCTCAATACAGCAACTTGTTCAGAAGCATCTTTCAATTATGAAAGTCCTTTGGTGTATTTTGAAATAACTTGATTAATTTCTGTTTCTTTCTTCTTCAGTAACTGCTTAAATGATTTTATCAATTCTAAATATGAAGTTGGCGTTACATAATAATATCTTCTCAACTCTTCATAATATCTTTCTGACAATTACGTTACTCTTTCTTGCATATCAACAAACACATTAACGATACCTTATCTGTTTTCAAGGTCTTCTACTTATTCGAGGAAAGTATTCGCCACACTCTACAATGCTTCTCTTGGCCAGGCCAAGAACCAATCAATCGTGGTGCAATTGACCAGCGACGGGAACATTCTTAGTCTTCTTCTGAATGCTTCTCCAATAGGCGAGAATGTCAATACGACATGAAGTTTTTGTTTGCATCTTTCTATAAAGTAATCGAAGTAATCTGCATCTTGGAACGTTTTTACGTTCTGTTGGCCTTTAGTCGCATCTTTGATTCCATCAAGAACATTTTGCATGTCTTCTGCTGCGTTGAAAAGATTAGGGATTTCTCCGTTGTTCAAAATGTTGTTTACATCTTCGACGAACGTTTCCAATACTATTTGTGTGTCATTTAATAAGAATATTGTATCATTGAATTCTACTCCGCAATTGATCATTATTCTTCTCATATCATCTCTCCATTCATTTAGACCATAACCTTTAACAATTTCAATTTGAATTGTTTCAAAACAAGCAATAGAGGTTGATAATTCTGTCAATGACTTTCTTCCAGATCCTCCTACTCCCACTAGTAAAGCGTTTCCATAAGATGTTGTGATGATTCTATGAATTTTTACAACATGCTCTATAGCATCCATGAACAACACCAAATTCATTTTCTTTGAAGGATTTGATTGGTTAAAATCATCTAATCCAACTGTGCATTGGTGATTTAGTTTATCTCGATCTGTCAATTCAGTATAAAGATCATTAAATGGTCTCTTTGACTCATCATCATCAGGATATATCATTGGTACAAATGATGCAAACAGAAGAGGTTCGACTTCAACAAGTTTATCCCAGTCTCTCTTGAATCGATCTTTGATCAAGATTTTTAAAGTTTAATCGAAAGCAAGTCTATCTTCTTAGTTAATAAGTCTATCTTTGAAAACTCTTTGACATTCATGAGCCCAGAGCTTAATCATTTCCGAGTCATTTCTAACTCCTTTTGGATTTCCTTTAGAAATTCCTTAAAATACTTTAGAAACGTCTCTCAGATTATAAGTATAATGAGATTTGGCTGGAGTTGGTTTGAATTATGCAACTACTTTTTCATACATTTAAATTGTTCCCATAACAAGCGTGTCTCTAAGACCTTAAGTTGATTTTGGGAAGGCAGGAATTGTTGGTTATTGTAAGAACCAATCCATAATGTTGTTGAAGATGTTTTTTAGTGAATCAGTCGAATAAGGTTCAACATAAATAACAGAGAAATGCCTGACATATCTATTAGTGATAAATGTTCTACCTCCTCCTGGCGGCCCCATAGCAGCAACAAACCGAATTGAGTGAGTTTCACGAAAGTCTTTCTCCTTAGTGTCGATATCATACCAACCACCATAGTCCATCCACTGACGAAGAAGTTCAATTCCACGCGGCTGGAACCGCCAGAAATGCGACATATACAAGAATGTTATGACCGCTCAGCAATTCTGAATAAATCGATCCCAGAACCGGGACATCGGCAAC
>NVTG01000081.1 GCA_002401495.1 Candidatus Kaiserbacteria bacterium | reverse complement strand
GATAGGACAAGGCCTAAAATCAGAGCCGAGGCCAAGATTCTATTCATTGGACTTCTCCCTAAAATTTGCCAGTACTACGTATGTAGTACCTATATACACTTGTACCACGTCAAAAAGAAATGTCAATACAAAAAACCGCCCTCATTAAGAGGGCGGTTTTTTGTAAATGGATTAAACCATCTTTACGTCAATTGAAACTCCTGCCGGTAAACTAATGTTTGTAAGGGCTTCAATGACTTTTGGAGTCGGGTGAAGAATCTCGATAAGACGCTTGTGTACTCGCATCTCAAATTGTTCTCGCGCATCCTTATGAACAAATGCTGCTCGGTTAACAGTATACTTCTTAATTTCTGTAGGAAGTGGTACTGGTCCTCGAACTTCTGCTTCATAACGAAAAGCGGTATCGATTATTTGCTTCACTGAGACATCAAGCAGTTTGTGCTCGTAAGCACGAACGCGAATTCGTAGGCGCTCTGCGCTTACTTTTTTCGCTGCTGCTTTCTTTGTTGTTTTCTTAGTTTCTGTCATAGAACGTAGCGTACAATACGCTGAATACGTGTTTTATGCAACAACTTTAGTTACAACTCCGGCTCCTACTGTGCGTCCACCTTCACGAACTGTGAACTTCATTTTCTCATCAAGGGCAACTGGGGTTACCAACTTAACCTTAAAGGTTGCGGTATCTCCTGGCATTACCATTTCTGTTCCATCTGGAAGAGTAACCTCTCCAGTCACGTCTGTTGTTCGCATGTAGAACTGAGGCTTGTATCCACTAAAGAATGGAGTGTGTCGTCCACCTTCTTCTTTTGAAAGAACGTAAACTTCCGCTTCAAACTCTGTATGAGGTGTGATTGAACCAGTTGCGGCCAACACTTGTCCTCGGTGAACATCCTCTTTCTTTGTTCCTCTTAGAAGAATTCCGGCATTGTCTCCAGCAAGACCTTCATCAAGGTTCTTGTTGAACATTTCAATACCAGTAATTGTTGTTTTTGTTGTTTCTTTAATACCAACGATTTCAACTTCTTCTCCTACTTTAACTTTACCTTGTTCGATTCTACCTGTAACTACAGTTCCTCGTCCTTCAATTGAGAAAATATCCTCAATAGGCATTAGGAAAGGCTTTTCTGTATCACGAGCTGGAATTTCGAACCATTCGTCCATAGCAGCTGTTAGTTCAAGAATCTTCTTTGTCCAGTCGTCATCAACTGAAGTTGATTCAACTGCCTTAAGAGCTGACCCTTGGATGAAAGGAGTGTTTTCTCCGTCAAACTCGTATTGAGTTAGAGTCTCTCGGATCTCTTCCTCTACTAGTTCGATCATTTCGTCGTCAACATCAGGCATGTCTGTCTTGTTCAAGAAGACAATTATCTTAGGAACACCAACTTGCTTAGCAAGAAGGATGTGCTCACGTGTTTGTGGCATAAGTCCGTCAGTTGCGGCAACTACTAGAATAGCACCGTCCATTTGGGCGGCTCCTGTAATCATGTTTTTAATGTAATCGGCGTGACCAGGCGCATCGATGTGTGCGTAGTGACGCTTTTCTGTCTCGTACTCTTGGTGAGACAGGGCGATTGTAATTCCTCGCTCCTTTTCCTCAGGTGCGTTATCGATATCATCGATATCCTTCAACGTTACATTCTGTCCTGCAAGGTGAAGTGATTTCAAAAGCGCAGCAGTAAGTGTTGTTTTACCGTGGTCAACGTGACCAATAGTACCAACATTCATGTGCGGCTTTGAACGATCAAATTGTTCTGCCATATAAATATTATGGTTAAGTTGTAATTATCAAGTGTAGAGGCGCGAGAACTGCTGCCCTACAGTTAATAATTACGTTATTAAATACACTGTGTGTGCAATATAAAAAAGCGCACAACACGCGTGGGACCATGGTATCAAAAGAGCGCTTGTAGTCAAGCGCTCTTTTGTGTTTTTGATGTTAGATCTCCTGCCAAGCTGGAGATATGTAGACTGTTTCAACATCTTTTATTGTTTCTCCTCCTGAATCCGTACAAGATAGAGTAAATACGGTCTTTTCAGTTATCGGTGAGGAGTCTACTCTTCCTGAACGTCCACTCCAAGAATCACCGTTTGTACCAGTTATACTACAGCTTGTTGATTCAACTGAAGCCCAGGTAATAGTAGTTGATTGATCCTTCCCCACTAAAGATGGTTTCGCCTTAAGAGAAATATCTGTGTCTCCAAGAGCAGGTGGAGTAACAATTGCACAACTTGGGTATTGTCCTGAGAATCCTGAAGGACATGTTCCACAATCTGGATATGTTCCTGAGGTTCCTGAAGGACATGCACTTAAATTACAAATGTTGTTACTAACCACTGGAGGGAATCCGGTGACTGAAATAACACACGTGTTACTACAGTTTTTTGAACCAAACGCAGTTCTAGTAACGCTCTCTCCACAAATTGTCTCTGAAAAAGACTCAGAACACGCTGTTCCTAAGTATGCTGGTAGCGCAGGAATTGTTGCGGTACAAGCATGTGAACCTGGCCCTCCGGTACATTTATTACCAGTTCCAGAAAAGCCACATGCATTTATCGGAGAAGGACAACTTGATACGGCACATGAACCACCTGTAACTTGAGGGCCACCAGGACCATCGCCAGGTCCTCCAGGTCCTACACCGTCCGCTCCAAAAGTTTCTAGCCCTCCGCCACTACCTGAATATACGCTTTGTCCAAAGGAGTTTTTCCCTACAACATCACCACTTGGATTAGTAACTTCGTTAGCAGCATTCAAATCTGCCGTTGTTAGTCCCATTGCTATACCCTTTCCAGTCGCCTTTCCTAGACTACCTCCGCCACTAAACGCACTCCCTATTGCGTCTCCGATAGCAGCCGCTGCCTTACCTAATGAGCTAGTAGCACCACAGCAGAAACTTCCTCCTCCATTTCCTCCATTTCCTCCTTCACCATCTGCTGATGCTATAAATGGTACAAAAAACGCGAAGAGTAGGCTGATAAAAAATACAAATGCCACCTTATTAGAGAGTTGTAATGAGAACATATTATTTTAATTAAAACTATTTACTAAAATAATACACTACAAACTGTTCACATATTACGCATTATCCCCATATTTGTTACTATTCAGCTATGAAAAAACTCGTAGTTCTTGCAGGCCTAGCTGCAGCGCTCTCTTTTAGCGCACTATACCTGTGGCCTTTAGGAATTTTATCCTTTGCATTATTTATTTATTTGCTTAAAAAGGACGAGCAGGCTATTAAAATAAGTTGGTTGTACGGGTTTATATTTATGGGAGGAAGTATTCTGTGGATCTTTTCCGCCTTTCCACTTTCTAGTATTGGTATTGACGACCCAGTAATAAGCGCCGCGTTACTCTTGTTTATCTGGACACTTACCTCACTAGTTTTAGCCTCGCCAATTGCACTATTTGGTCACCTTTTCACAAAGTTCAAGCAAAACTCGAACCTA
This sequence comes from Candidatus Kaiserbacteria bacterium, assembly GCA_002401495.1. Next base: position 2,758 of record NVTG01000081.1, on the reverse strand, counting down.
GACCTTCTTTTTATTCCTGCCTTATGGGTGCTATTGGAAATTGTACGATCCTTATTCTTCTTTGTACTAACTTTAGCTCCACAATCTGTTATAGGACCGCACTGGACCTTTGGTTATAGCGGTTACATTCTTGCCGGAAGTCCCGTTCTGCTACAACTAGCCTCTTTAGGAGGAGTATACCTATTAAGTTTTACTTTTGCGCTTGCTGGTTCCGTTTTGGCCTACAACTATAGGAGCAAGAAGATATTTGTTGCTTTTGCACTACTGGCTATATTATTTTATACGCCTATAAGTAGTAGGACTGCGGGTGATACGTTGAAAATCGCGGCCTTGAAGACAACCGAATCATCATATTTCTCCTCCGGAGGAATAGATAGAGAAGCCCGCTTGTTAAAAATAGGTGAGTTAATTGTTTCAGCTTCTAAGGAAGAATCTATAGACCTAATTGTTATTCCTGAAGATGCGCGCTTTATTAAAATTCTCTCAGAAGATCAGCTAGGCCAGATTCCAATGGGAAAAGACGTATTCCTATTAGGGTCTTCTCGTTTTGATACTCCTGGGGAAGCAGGTAAGTCGAAAATTATGACATACTCCCACACAACGGGTAAACAAGAGCAGTATACGAAGGTACTTTTGGCTCCTGAAGGTGAGTATCTGTCTGTTTTTTACCAAATCCTCTTTACTGTTGTAGGAATGGGCGAAAGGGTTGATAGATTCAACTCCTTTAAGGAGTACGGAAAAGGTAAGGAACTTACACCTACTTTAGTAGGAGAGGTAAGTGTAGCAGCATCTCTATGTTCTGAAATCTATTCCCCTATTATTCAAAGAGGTCTGTCAAAAGACTCTGGGGTTATTATAAACTTGGCGTCTCATTCAAAATTAAAGGGCTCTAAAATGATATTTAATCAAATTGTAGCCATGAGCAAGGTTCGAGCAGTTGAAAACAACCGGTATGTAGTCCAAGCAGTGAACTTTTCAAACTCTTTTATTATTTCCAACACGGGTGAGTTGGTTGAAATTACCTCTTCAGACAATCCATTTAGCTACTCTATTGCAGAAGTACCACTTATATACTCGCGAACAATATTCTCTAAGTTTCTATACTTAGTTCCATTACTATTCGTTCTTTTGATAATACTCTTTAGAATTCTTGCCAGGCGGGAGCAACTTGAACTGTCGTCTCGTCGGTAAAGTCCCCGTCTACACAATATAGTGTGTAGATTGTTTCTTCTGTTATAGCACCAGTTGTTTCGCTACCGCTAACTCCGTCCCAACTATCTCCATTTGTACCTGTAACTGAACAATCAAGAGCAAGTTGTGTTGACCATGTAACTGAAGTTGTTCCACCCGAGAGAACAAGTAGAGGTTGTGTTGAGATGCTTCCTGAAGCATCTGCACAAATTGGACCAAGTTGGCTACAAGTACCAGAACAAGTTTGCGTTCCTGGAGCTCCATCACCACATCTGTTAGATTCCATACAAGCACTACCGTATCCTGCTGGGTTTGCGGGAGCTGTTGTGCTACATGTTCCGTCACACGTATATGTGCCTGGATTATTAGAGCCACAGGAGTTTGCAGGGAAACATGCTTCTCCCCAAGTTCTGTCTGGATTTGAGAAAGTTCGCTCAGCAGGTGCAACTGCATCACAGCCACCACACTGGACAATTCCTGTTCCGGTGTCGGTACAGCTATTTGTAGCAGTTGAATTACAGCTACCTAGATAATTATCCGGTAGGGCTGTAGGAGCGGGAGCATTACAGGAATACGAGCCCGTTCCTCCTACACATTCAAAACCTTGTGTTTGATTACAAGCATTTAACTTTATACAAGCCTGTACGGTACACGCTCCGCCACCTACTTCCTCATCACCTCCTCCACCTCCACCTTCACCTTGTGGACCTACCTCATAACTACCATCATTGTCGTGTACATTCCTACCATCCTCTGTATAGCCAACCACTTCTCCTTGTGGGTTTTGTACTTCTGTCGTTTGAGAACTAGAGATAAAACCAACCCAACCTTGAGAAGTCGTACCTGTACTGTCATCTTCAGTATCTCCAAAAACAGCACCAATAACGTCTCCCAGGAAGTCACTAACGTCTTGAACCGCCTCACCAACCGCGTCTGCAACAGCACCTATTGCATCACCTAGTGCACCAACCGCAGCACCTATTGCACCAACCGCGCTACCTACGGCGCTAGTAGCACCACAACAAAATCCTCCATGGTCTTTATTGTGCGCCAACACACCATCAGCAAAGAAAGTATTGTATTTATCAACACTCTTTAAGTTATATGTTCGTATTGCTCCTTCAACATATTCTATTGAAGTTACTTCAACCCATCCACCTTCGGTAAATACTTCAGAGCCAACCTCTAATTGAGCAATTGGCCTAAGTTTTGTATCTTCGTAAGTTACTTCAGGAACAATTGAAGCCCATCCTTTTTTAGCATAAAGAGGGTGCTCGTTTGTAACCCTAAGTAAATCATCATTAATTTCATAGTATCCTTCTCGAACTGGAGATTCTAGCTCTAAAACTGTTGCTTCAACAAAAGAACTGGTTTTAACATCGTACGACGCTACAACATCTCCAACTTTAACATCCTCAATATTAACAGAATCTCCATTAGGAAGAGAAATCTGCGTTCCTGCTGGGAAACAAGAGCCACCACCACCACCACCAGCTGAAGAAACTACAGGAACTGCCAAAAGAGCAGTAGCAAGCATTAAAAAAAATAAGTTTCGAGATAATTGCAA
>NVTG01000080.1 GCA_002401495.1 Candidatus Kaiserbacteria bacterium | reverse complement strand
AAACCCCAAAACCCCGATGTTCAACAGAGACTGGTTTACTTAATTTAATAAATAATTAAATTAATGGGTAGTAATGTGATCCACAAAGAACCATCTAGAGTTAGCCTTTCATTCAGGTGCCATAATGAGAGCCACTCCAGATAAAATCCATTTGTTAGCATCTGAATCTTCACTTTCCATCTTTAAAAACGATGTGAAGACCATTGTTGCTCCTCTTGCTGAGGTAACATATGTAGGGCAAGTGTACATGCCAACACTTTCTCTATCCTTTGTTAAGATTGAGCTCACATGCATGATTGGCAATTCAGGATGAAGGTCTTTCAGCAGTTAATCAGTAAGATATCCTTAATCTCCTCCTCTTCCCATTTCCCAAGATGCTCCTTCAAGATAGAATCCATTGATATATGCTCCTTGCTCAGGTGGTCCAGGGATTTCAGATACATCTCTAATATTGGTAACATCCGTCTTCAGACACATTGCATCAAGCGGCATTTAATGTTCTCTTGATGTATTTTGCATAATAGCAGTCAAATAAGACATAGGATTGAACAGTCCAGATATCCATAGAACTTTAGGAGTTACCATTTCTTCTCCCCACAAAGTTAATTGTTCGATTCTCAGCAATAAATCCGCAAACCATTCGACTAAGGCTTTTTTTGAGAAGTAAGCCCATTTTTCCCAATCTGGAGAAACTTTGTTTAAATTAAGAGCTTCTGAAAGGGACTCCATAGCATCAGTAATATTCAATTGACCTTTGAGACCAGCATCTAAGTCATTAAGAGATTTTCTTATTTCTGATAAGAGGATGTTCATTCTTTCGCATTCTTGCAAGCAAACAATGATAAACGGTGTTCTGTCTTTGACCTTAGCAAATAGATCAAACATACCAAAGTTGGGAGGTAATTGCTCTAAAAATGAGATAATCTTATTCTTAACTTCGTCTTCAGAACTGCCTCCACCACTTGAGGTAGCTCCAGATACTTTTTATATCATCTCAAAGAGAGCTTCCACTTAGTTAGTTAAGTAACCGATTTCAGCATTTGGATGGAAACCAAACATTTGTGGAATTTCAGCTGGGAGTTTTTCCTCAATATACCTTTCATAGCTTTCTCTTTCAAATTTATTAGGATCAGGTGATTTGTATCCCATCGCACAAGTAAGTTGCATGTTGGAAAGAATTTCTGGTCTGATGAGAATCTTCAAGTAAGTGTTGTTGGTTCTTCTATCCCAATCATCTGTAATATGACCTCCATACATGATCTCTCCATAGATGTATCTAAGATCAGCGTAAGGTACTTTTTCATACTTGGAAAGATAATTGTGCAAGACATCGGCGCAAATAGTCAGATCACCATCGTTGAAGTTATAATTTCTTGACCATCCTTGCGAACCGAATTTCTTTCTTCCCAAAATCAAGGAGTGGAACATTACAAGTCCAAACAAGAGAGCTTTGAATTCTTGATATTTGTGCGACTTAGCAGCTTCAAATCTCGTCTCATCGAATTTAGAGAAAGCTCTTCTCAAGTTGGCCTTCAAATCTTGCGGGGATTCATTAGAAACTTTAATTGCATTCTGGAGAATGGATTCAGGAATTAGTTCTTAATCAGGAAGAGGCGGTGGTTCTGAAGATATAAAACATCTAAAGTCTTCATGAACATTTTCATCTGCGGCAACCTCAAGATTTCTTTCGAAAGTCTTCAGCCAACTTTGCATCAAATGGACATTCTAAAGCATTATCCACTTTCCTTCTTTGGCACAATTGTGAAGCGATTTAATTGCACTTTCTTCTTAACCTTGACCCATAGATATATTGAGTAAAGTTCCATCAGAGAGAGATTTATCATAATTCTTTCCGATTCTTTCTACATCTGGTGTTGGATCAACTCCAGGGAAAAGCACGAAGAAGACTGGCACTTTTGGACTCATTTCTGAATAAGTCTTTGCCATATTAAATGAAGGTTGTTCAACATATTTTTCTCCTAATTCAATTGATACGAATTCTTTTAGAGCTCCCGATAATCTATCTGGTCTCATTGCTCTTAAAAGCAAAAGCCTATGGAATAAGGAAACATCTTTAAAAGTCTTAGGTAAATCAGCGATTTCTGCTTTCTCTTCTCCAAACCATTTTCTCCATTGCAGAGCTTCTCCTTCCATAGCAGATATCAAATTTCCATAAATCTTAACTTTTTCTAATTCTTTGATACAGGCCCAAGATGCTTCAGGGATAAACTTCAACTGTTCTGCTTAATGAGGAGCATCCATTGCAACTTCCTTTTTGATAAGTGTCATTACTTCATCTGAATCTATTGCTTTCTTTTTGATAAGAATTCTCAAACAAAGCATTGTTGCAACAAGCAATTTGTGTTTTTCAAGCATCCCTCTTCTTGTATATTCAAAGGACTCATAAGTGATTGACTCTGCAAGAGCTTCAACTCTCTTGGCAAGAGTTCTTGGAGTCATTGCTTCTTCTTCGTCTTCTGCCGGTTCTTCATCAGCTGGGGCGTCACCTTCTGCGGGTGGCTCACCATCTTCTCCCTCTTCAGCTTCTGCTACTTCTTTCTTAGGATTCATCATTTCAGCTACAATATCAATAGCTCTGTTCACAACAATAACGAATGAATCAAGTGAAAATTTATAGAACGAATGGATTTTATACAATTCATTCATCAAGAAGAATACTAGAGCACCTCTTGATGCAGCTGGCCGATAAGCTTCTGATGCATCAAAGATCATTACTTCTGTTACCTTTGCAATCTCCATTTTCTCTTAAATTTCTGTAGAAATCTTCTTTGAATATTCCAAATTCTCAATCAAAGTGATATTTTCTAGAATATCACCTTCTGATGTTGCCAGCTAATGGAGTAAATCTCTTTCGAGTTATTGCAATTTGATCTTAAATTCATTTTGTTGCTGAATCAGTTCTTCTTTTTGTTTTGCTAGGTCTGGTCTCTCTTTCTTAACGACTAAGGACAAAAGTTAATCTTCAAGACCATCCTCTGTGACAGTGAAGTTAATAAGTGCACATTCAGCTTAAATTTCTGGTGGATAATGAGGATTTGACAGTTTGGTGTGCAGGAATAATTTGAAATTGTTATGTAAAGTCAATTCTTTATCTCCTAATCTGATATATCTGGATTTACCTCTTCTAATAATAACTCTTCCGTAAACTGGAGCCAAGACTGCATCTACTTTCTCATCCATATTTTCAATAAGAACTGGTTGTCCTGCTTCAATGGCAAATTCAAGAGTCTTAATCATCTTTGGATTAGATAATCGAGTAATTTGTAAATCATTGTTTTTCTCTCTTTCTTTAATCCATGTTATACCTTGAGTTTGAGGATCAATCATAAGAGAATATCTCTCAGAACTTGTCAAAATAGAGCCATTTTCTGTTGATACTTTATCTGAAGGAAGCTTTTCAGTGTTCCATTAAGCAATTGTTGCTTCATCTGTTAAGATCACTAATGGATTTGGGTTATCTGACAAAGGAATCTTATTCTTTTTGAAGAAATCAATGAAATAATTCTTCATGATATCATCTCTGAATTGCTTGTTAAATGGTCCTACATAAGAGACGAATGCTGATGCGAGTAACACATCACCCACAATTACATCAATTTTGCCTCCAAGATCGATGATAGCTTGTTGCCATCTGACTGACTCTGATCCAAGAGCTCCAACCAATCGTTAAGCAAGATCCATTCTTCGAGCACATCTGTTAGCGGCTTCTTCAGCAGCTTCCTTTTCATCCATAGCTTGTTTGAATTCGGCCTCAAGAATTGCTAATTTATCTGAAAGATCTTTGACAAGAGCATCTACTTCGGATTTCTTTTCATTTGCATCTTCTAGTTGTTGTTGAGATTCTCTCACTTGTTTCTTCTTGGGCTCAACAGAGATAACCACATCATAGTAAGCTGTGATATTCAATACCCAATCGCAAATACCTGCAGCAGCTGATGATTTCTTTAAAATTGCTTCTGGGTTAAAATCGGGTTGTGAAGTCGTTGATCTGATACCTTTAAAGTTTGATGCAGGGACCTTATCTTCGTCAATCTTCTCCTTATAACCTTCTAAAGTAGAAATGAGAGCTCCAGGATTTTGCATGAGATTCAAAGAAGATTTCCAGACATTTTCAGCTTTAAGTTTTCCATTTTTATCAACTGGAACAATAGGATCGATAACTGCGAGCAAGTTCAATACACAGAAAAACACGAGTTCAATATCCTTTGGAGGTGTCTTGAATGCTTTCATAGTTTGAATTTCTTTAACATTCAGTCCTTGCAGAGCAGCTTGAGCTTTCTCGACCAATGGAAGTGCTTCATCTAAATCTTTTTGAACGTTAGCCATCTTTTCTTCGACACTAACTTTGATAGTCATGCATTTTTCGGCTTCGATGTTTGCTTTATCTTTTTCAATTTCGACAATAGCCTTTTCTTTACCTACAACTTCAGCTTATGCATCAGCTACTTTTTTCTTTTCTTCGACTTCAACTGAAAAGACTTTCAATTCTTCTTCAAGTTTAGACACAACCTCTCCAGTCTCCTGTAGCTTCACCACTCCCAAATCATAGTTTTCTCTTTGTTCAACAAGTGTATCTGTTTGTTTTGTCAGCATAGCCTTGAAAAGTTTAATCAATTCCAAGAAAGATTTTGGAGTTGTGTATACAAATCTTCTTTCCATTTCAAAGATCTTCGCAGATTGTTGATTTACTGTAGCAAATGAGAATGGCATAAATTTAACTACAGCTTCTCTGACTTCATCATTGGGCATATCTAATTCATCAGTGAACTTTCTTGCGACTGAAATCAGCGCATCCTCGGGCCATGGTTGGAACCAATCAATGACAGTACAATTAACAAGAGCAGGGAATTTTCTTGCTCTTCCTCTGAAAGCATCTCCTACAGGGGAGAAGCACAATGCCATATGTAAGTTTTATCTAATTCTAGAAATAAAGTAGGCCCAGCAGTTCTCTTTGTTATCAACAATACCGGCACTTTTAACAGATGGTCTGATGTTATTAATGATTGAATCCTTATCTTCTTGCACATACAAGTCCGCAATTTCACCAGAGGATAACAAATCATTAATGTAAACCAAGAATCTTTCGTTGGTGATTTATCCTTCTGTGAACAAGAACATGACACCTTCATCTTTTCCTCCAGCTCTGTTGAACATCGATTGAAGATCAGTCTTTAAATCATTGATACTGTAATTAGAAGAGATCAAAATCGAAGTAGTAGTAAATTGACAAATGAATGACGCAAGTTTGGCAAGTGATTATTTACCAGAACCACCCACACCGACTAATAGTGCATGACCTCCTTCTGCTGTGACAATTCTTGTGATTCTGCAGACGTGTTTCATTGCATCTTCAAACAACACCAGATCCATAGCAGGGTTAGTGTCATTATATTCACGAAGACCTTCATGCAGTCTTTCGGATAATTAGTCTGCTCCTGTGAATTAATCATATAATTTTTCTTCAAGACCATGAACAAAATGTGCAAAGATCAAAGGCTCTGGGGATGCACCTTAAAAATATTTCGCAAGATTATATTTCGGGAAAGCCTTCTTTGCAAGGTCAGCAACTATTCCTTTATATGTGGCAATATGTTCAGGACTAACTAATCTATCGCCATAAATTCTTTCACATTCGTGAACCCACATTTTAACAAGGTTATCACCATCTTTAATAGCGTCTTATTTAGCAACAAGCAATCCTTAGAAAATGTTTGTAAGATGACGGACTGTGAATTCGTAGTGGAAGTTAGCAGCAGTCTTTCTGAAATTTGTAACTACTTCTCCATGTAACGTCAGAGTGGCCTTGATCACATTTTGCACCAATTCTTGGATTGATCCTTTGAATTTGTTGAAATGTTTATTCAAGAAAGTCGAATAAATCGTGAAGAGTGATTGAGACTCTGGGAAGGGAATTGCGAGGACCCAGAAATGCCTCTGTAATCTTGGATTAACGAAGAAAGAACCAGCAGAAGGATTCATGCATGCCAGATATTGACAATTCTTGATAACTTTGATGGTCATCTTTTATCTGTCATACAAATGCTCATAATCCATATGTTATCTAACCAAAGCAATAGCAGATTGAGTATCATAAGGATCTAATCTTGGCATGTTAAGATCATCAATAAAGTAAATCAAAGTGAACTTTCCTGGAGGAGCATAAGTTGTACCGGCTCTCTTTTCGAGTTGTTGGTCCATAATTTGTTATAGCAATAGAGAATCAGTGTAGAAATTGAAG
>NVTG01000079.1 GCA_002401495.1 Candidatus Kaiserbacteria bacterium | reverse complement strand
TTAAGTCTAACATTAAAAATAAATATTAAAATAAACTAATGTCATAGAATATTAAGATTGCGGTGAGAGTCAGACCTTTTGCAGGGTATGAAGCAGGTCAGGAGTGTATTATCACGATGGAAGGCCAAAAATGCATTATTAGAAACCCATCAGATGACAGTGAGAAAGAATTTCTCTTTCCTATGTGTCTTTGGTCTCATAGTAATGAAAACGGTAAAAAAATTTACTCAAATGTGGACCTCTTCAACGATGTTGGACTTGAGCTTATTGGTAACGCATTTGAAGGTTTCAATGCTACTGTGTTTGCTTATGGACAAACTGGATCTGGTAAATCCTATAGTGTTGAAGGGAGACCTCCAAATGACAAAGGTATTCTGTAACAAATTTGTGAAGAAATTTTCAAGAGAAAAGATGGTGATGTGGCAGGAGAGTAAGAGACAGGGATCAGTGTTTCATATTTGGAAATATATAATGAAGTTCTTAAAGATTTATTAGATCCAAAAGAAAAAGATTTGAAAATTTTCTAGACTAAATAGGGAATCTTTGTGAAAAACCTTGTTTCTATTAAGGCAAACAGTTATAAAGAAGTTGAATCATTACTAGAGTAGGGAAAGAAAATGAGAGTTGTTGGAGCAACATAAATGAATGCCACATCTTCAAGATCACATGCCGTCTTTACGGTGCATCTAGAGCAGAAAATCATAAAAGATGGTAAAAAAACGATTAAAAAAGCTGACTTGAACATTGTAGATTTGGCAGGGTCTGAAAGGTAGTCAAAGACTAAGGCCACTGGGGCTAGACTCAAAGAAGGAGCAAATATCAATAAATCCTTGTCTTATTTGGGATAAATTATTGAGAAATTATCCGACAATGCAGTAAAAGGAACTCACGGTCATGTTCCATTCCGTAACTCCCAATTAACTTATCTACTTTCGGATGCACTTGGTGGAAATAGTAAAACAATCATGATAGCTGCTATTTCTCCTGCCTCATCAAATTATGAAGAAACTCTAACAACTTTGATTTTCGCAAATAGAGTGGCAGTGATCAAGACTGATTCTACAGCTAACGTTGACGAGGAGGCTGAGATGAAAGTCGCTTTGTTATCTGAAATAGAAAAATTGAGACATGAATTAGATGACGTTTCAAAAAAACGAGGACCAGGTGAAGTTATTGAGGAATGGGATGACGAAGAGATTGAAGTGGAAGAAGGTCATGGAAAACATAAACATAAAAAGAAAGTTGTAAGAGGAGAAAGACAACAAGAACTTGAAGAGCTTATCAAGGCACAGCAAGATATGCTCTAAGGCATGAGTGAAGATGATTAAGTACAAGCAGATAAAGCATAAAAATTAAAAGAAGAGAGAGAGTAAGCTTTAGCGGATGCTGGGCTATCCTAAGGTGAACTTCAAGATGCTTTTGGAGTTGGCAAAGATTGTCCATACTTGCTCAACATCTCTGATGATCCAACAATAGCTGGATGTCTGATGTACTTTTTAAAAGATGGAGGGTCTCAAATTGGATCAAAGCCATAAGGTGATAAAATTATTAATGTTAAAGGGTTAGGTATCAGAGAATAGCATGGAGTATTGACTAATGATGGCAACAACTAGCTCTTCATCACTCCTGATAACGATTCCTGCAGAATCTTAGTAAACGGGAGATTCATCACAGAGAAAACAGAAATTTTACATTAAGACAGACTAGTTTTAGGTCATGGAAATGCTTTCAGAGCCTTCATTCCAACCAAAGCAGGTCAAGATGATGATAAAGAAAAAGCTGCATTGTTGTAATATGGATCAGTGATGGATGATAGATTGAATTCAGATACACCAGAGGCAAATAACATAAAGAGATTTTTGGATGACTGTAAGGGAAGACTCGGAGAGGCCAAGACTATGCAGTTTGCAGTGATTCTTAAACAAGCTCTCGATCAATTGGATGAAGCTAATGAGTATACGAGATTCAGATTTTTCAAATTCCCATTACCTAAGAATGATGTTATATTTACTCTTGAGGTGATGATTGACGTGACAACATACACAATTGATGATCCAGAGGTTGCTATTAGATGCAGAAATAGAAATACCAATGAAGTCCTTTTCCTATGGTCTTTTGAAAAGTTCCAAGAAAGACTTGATATGATGGCTGACTGGTATGCTGACTTCATTGATGATGGTATTATTAACAGAGATAGATTTGCGGATCCATGGTCAAATCTTTAAGATAGCGACATTGCAAATCAAAAAGAGGATGAAAGTATTTCACTTGAGAAAAAGCTACAGAAAATAGAGGAAAGCTTAGCTTCAGTCAATTAAAAGATTGCCGGTTTATCTAACGAAAGAAATAGAATTGTTCAAGAAATTATGAGAATAGGACAATGTAACCAAGAAGCAATCACATCTTACATTGAATGTGAGATTTTAGGGCGCACTCCAAAGTCTGATGAAAAAGCTTTGATTGACAGATTGAAAGGGGTACCAGGAGTTCACGAGCTTATGATTCAAAAGCATTAAATGGATCTTCAATTGATTGATTTAGAGAACGAAAAGTCAGATCTTGAAGTTAAACTAAAATAAATCAGAGAGCAAGTTTTGGCAGTACAAGATGAAATTTTGGAGATGGAAATGAAGAAATAAGGAGTGGATGATTTGGGAGACCCAGAAGTCGCAGATATGCTTGAGAAACACAACAAGAACTATAAACACGGCATTGAATAGTTGAAGAAGGAACTTCATTCAAGAAAGAAATTCATGGCAAAAGGAGGGGCAGAACAGGCAAATGTTTCAGGATGTTGTTCTATCTTTTGATTTGAAATTTAATAATAATTTTATAAAATCGCGGAAATGTCAGAAGAAGAATATCAAACAACAGGAAATAACTTCATTACCCATTTCTACACGACCATGGATACCAATAGAGCAGAATTGTAGAATTTATACCAAGAATCCTCAATGCTATCGTTTGAAGGAGAATAATTCTTAGGATTAGAAGCGATTTTTGGAAAATACTCTCAGTTTGGAACCCTATAGCATGTTGTAAAGACAATAGATATCCATCCCAGTGTGAATGAGGGAATTATATGCTTTGTAAGTGGTGACTTGCATATTGATGGTGATTAAAATGGTGTGAAGTTTGCAGAGACATTCTTCTTACAGAGAGGAGGAGCTGCAGGTATTTATGTCCACAATGACCTCTTTAGATTAAACTACGGGTGATTTAATTCTTAATAAATTTAATAAAATGAATAACGATCCTTACACTAGAGATGAAATAAGTGGAGCTAGAGTTTTTGCAGGAGAAGATTTGGAAAAAGGAAATCGAGTCAGAATGCAATAATTACAACAGAGAGACTGGGTCAATTAATAAACTTAAGAAAAAGAAAGATAAAAAGAGTATGAAAAGTAAAAGTAATAAGCATATGAAAATCAAGATCTTCAAATTAACAAGCTGCTTGATGAAGCTTAAAATGCACATAAATAAGAGAGAATTGCAATGCAAAAAGCCATGCAAGAGGAGAACTTAATGAGGGCCAAACAAAAGAAAGACACAGAAAATAAATACTCCGGAGATGCTTTGAGCTATGAGAATGGGGAAGTGGACTACCAACTGACAAATTAATTCATGACTGAAGACCCAGCCACTAGATAATCAGAACTTGCAGCTCATAGATACATTCCTTATCACTATAAAGGATTGAATGAGAAATAGTAACAAGACATTTTAGACGAGAGATAAAAATAAGTTGATTAAAACAAAGCAATTGCCTAAGGGAAAAAGGATGAAGATAAACTTTGGGCTAAGTAATCTGAACAATTGAGAAAGATGCAAGTGCTGCAAGACAGAAAATTGAAATAAGACTCAAGAATGATGGCTGAGGCTTAGAAAGAAGTCCATTCAGACCAGAAGAACGAACATAAGAGCAAATGGGCAAATCCTTATGATGATAAATGATTTTAAAAATATTTAATTAAAAGAAGGATATGCAAACCTTAGGCAAAGTTTTCAGGTTATTGCCCTAGAGAGCAGCTTCTCAATCAATAGGAAGACAAAAAGTTCTTAATCTAGCTTTCAAACCATAGTTTAGATTTTTCTCAAGTAAGATCTTAAGAATTGATTACTTCAATAGCTCAAACAGTTAAAGTTCCATAAATGGGAGATTCAATTAGTGAAGGAAGTATCTTAGAATGGACTAAAGGTAAGAGAAACTTACTTAAAACCCTTCCTAGCTATTGGAGAATTTGTTGAAGCAGACGAAATTGTAGCTATCGTAGAAACTGATAAGGTGAATGTTGATATCAGATCTTCTCATGCAGGCGTCATCACCAAACTTTTTGCAGAAGAAGGAGAAAGCGTGGAAGTAGGAGGAGATTTCTTTGAAGTAGACACAGCTAAATCAGGCGAAGCACCAGCATCTCCAGCAACACCTGCAGCACCAATCGAAACCAAACCAGCTGAATCTAAAGCCGCACCAGTGGCTGCAGCTCCAGTGACACCAGTAACTCCAGCTCCAACTAAAGTAGCTGCTCCAACACCCGCCCCTCCAGTTGCTAAGAAACCAGCAGCTAAGAAAGGTAAAGCCCCCACGGATATTTTGGGGACAAGAAGTGAAACTAGAGTACAGATGACAAGAATGAGATTAAGAATTGCAGAGAGACTTAAAGATAGTCAAAATACAGCAGCTATGTTGACAACATTTAACGAATGTGATATGAGTGCTTTCATGGATATTAGAAAGTAATATCAAGATGCTTTTGTCAAAAAACATGGAATCAAACTTGGTTTCATGAGTGCTTTTGTTAAAGCAACTGTCGCTGCAATGAAAGAATAGCCTATTGTCAACGCCTGCATTGAAGGAAATGAAATTGTTTACAAAGATTATGTTGATATTTCTGTTGCTGTTTCAACTCCAACTGGATTAGTTGTCCCTGTTCTCAGAAATACGCAAGATATGAGCTATGCAGATGTTGAATAAGTAAGTTTATCTAATTTTATTTTCAATTAGGGCTTAATTGATTTAGCGGTCAAGGCAAGAGATGGAAAGATTGAACTAGAAGATATGACAGGAGGCACCTTCACGATCACAAATGGAGGTGTGTTTGGATCAATGATGGGAACTCCAATCATTAATCCCCCTCAGTCCGCTATCTTAGGGATGCACTCAATCAAGAACAGAGCAGTCGTTGTAGGAGACAAGATCGTAGCTAGGCCAATGATGTATTTAGCATTGACTTACGATCACAGACTTATTGATGGAAGAGAAGCTGTTCTTTTCTTGAGAAAGATCAAGGAGTGCGTTGAGGACCCCAAGAATATTCTCTTTGAGATTTGATTTTCTTTAATATTTTAATCATGTTATCAACTTTAAAGTCGTTCATATAAGGCATGTGTTTCATTGTCTTCATGGATCACTTTGTATCCTTTTCTTTTCTGTAGATCTTTGTAATCTTTGAAAATTGCAAAGACTGCATAACCGATTGCCATCAGAATGAAAAAGACACCAAAGTAAGCTCCAACTCCAATTCTTCTGGCTTCAAGTGCGGGTCCAATTGCACTAGCTTTGCCCGATGGTTCACAACCGCATGTTTCTGAAAGGCATGTGTCAACAACTTCAGGTTCAACAATCGTCTCTAGATTTTTACATTAAACAGAACAAGCAGAATCACATTGACTTGGAGCTTGAATAAGAGATAACAACTAGGTAGTTTCCTCTCCAGCTTGATCTTCTTCAGTTGGGAAGATATCAATATCACACTCACAAGTTCCAACAATGCAAGCTTCGATAACCTCAACAGGCATCAACTTTTTCATCTTCAAGCACTTCTTATAACATTTAACATCACAAGAAATTGGTTCAGGAATGTCTGATGCATAATATTTCTAATCAGATTCATGGTGTCTTTGATGTAATTAAATTAAAGCGTCAGATGGTACATTTTCAGCACTAGCAGGGACCTCTTCAACTGGTGCAGCTTCAGATTTTTCTGCTGGAACTTCTTCAACCGGAGCTTTATCAATTGGAGCTTCTTCTTTTGGAGCTTCTGCTACAGGCTCAATTACTTCTGGAGATTCTTCTGCAGGTGATTCAGCTGGAACTTCAGCAGGGGTTTCATCTGATTCTTATGGAACCACATCTGGAACAACTTCTTCTTGAGGAGTTGGAGTATCAACTGGTACAACAGTTGGCTCTTCTACTGGACTTTCAACAGGTGCTTCAGCAGGGTTTTAATCAGGTTATTCAACAGGTGCTTCTTCAACTGGAGGCTCTTCAGCAACAGGAGCTTCTTCTTTTGCTTCTTC
>NVTG01000078.1 GCA_002401495.1 Candidatus Kaiserbacteria bacterium | reverse complement strand
CGCTACCATTTGTATTCTCATTTTCAGAAGTATTCTCATTTTCAGAAGTATTCTCATTTTCAGAAGTATTCTCATTTTCAGAAGTATTCTCATTTTCAGAAGTATTTAAATCCCAATCTTCTGATATTTTTTCAATAACGGAATTGAACAATGCATTTTGAAATGCTTTTGCGGTTTTCATTCTAAGCTTGGAATTTTCTTTTTTTCTTTTTTCTTTGCTGTATTGATCTATATTTACAGGGCGAAGGTTGTTTTTGATATCCGAATACAATTTATGTGGAGACATTGAATTGAACCAATCAACGATTCCTTGAATTTTTGGAGAATAATTTATAAGTAAAATATTTTCTGGTTTTAAATCTGTATGGATATATCCACGAGAATGAATATATTCTAAACCTTTTAGTATTTCATACGTAATCTGTTTGATTGCATGTAAAGGAATTGGGTTTTTGTTTTCTGTCAATCTATAAAGATCGGGGCCAAGAAGTTCAAAGATAAAACAGAAGAATTTTTTTCCTTCGAATAATTGGTCGAATGTATCGTGAAGTTGCATACAGTATTTGTTATTTCCGAGCGTCATCATGACTGCATTCTCTTTGATTGCATCGTCGTAATCATCTGGAAACTGTACTTTCATAGCAACATACCGATCATCGATGATATCATAAACAAGCCATATTTTTGAAAATGCACCAGCCCCCAAATATTTCAGAACAAAATATCTATATTTGAATAGCATCCCAACCATTCCTTTTGATACTTTGCCTTCATCATCTGAATCCATTGAATTTGCTTGGTGATTTTTTTTATTTATTGGGGTTTCAACAAATTTAATATTTTGTCTCTTCTTCATCTTGTTTTTCTTTGCTTGTGCTTTTAAAAGCATACCCCTTTTCATTTCTTTATCTAATGTAAATTTTTTATAACGATTAGAAATACGCATAAAAAATTATTCGAAGTTTTAAATAAATTTTAAATCCTATCAAGTGATTCGTGGGCGAGCCTTTTGATCCAGACTCATCAAAATTTGGCCGATATTAAGTGTGTCTGCTGTTGTGGTGCAAATGCGATTATTGACATTTTCCTTTGTTTCAATTTGTCTAGAAGTTCCCGATTCTTTCATAAAGAATGTGTGAATATTCAGGAACATGATTACCTTTGTCAACAATTTTGTCTCGTTGAAATCAATTACATCTTTTACCAAGTCACTCATTATGCGGGCTTGCCCAGGATTGATGTCTTTGCCTTCTGCATACGCAGTTAGTGAATCTATCATTACTTTCAGTGTTGTATTGATAGCGCGTCCTTCTTCGAGTGATTGACTTGTTGCGGCTGCAAATTGTTCGTTTCCTGCAACATCAACAAATGTCAGTTGTGTTGTTTTTCGGCCAATTTGTTTTGCTAATTTATCAGTAAATGTGATTGTCAAAGTTACAAACAAGTGACTACGGGAACTTTCAGGATTTGCATCTGTTTGACGTGTTGGTCTGCGTGCTTGAATAGTTCTGAATTGTTTTGCAAAACTGTTTTGTAGCGAAACAGATGTGTCTCCAGCCTGAAAAATTCGAATTACTGTTGATATATCTTTTGCTGATCGTAATTTGGCTGCATCGCCTAAATTAAAGATTTTTTGTTCTCTTGTAGGTTTGGAACCACGTACAGCATCAAGTTTATTAGTTTTGAATACATCATACAATGCCATTTTATAAATTTGACGTGCAGAAATATCTATTTGTTCAACTGCACCAGCATTTGCCAATTTCACAAGAACATCCAGAGAACGTTGTGCAATACCCTTGTTCTGAGCCCCACTACCAAGCAAGGTAAATGAATTGTGAGTAACAATAAAATTACCAAGAACATATTTGTGATTTCCATCTGTCATAAATCCATAATAATCATCGTTGCCAACAGATTCTACATTTATCCTATATGTATTAAAGATTCCCTGACGAAGACTTGATCTGTTGTTTGTTTCTTGTTGTGTAATTTGTTTTCTCGGACACAATATTGGTATCTCATAGAGATTATCTCCACCAATTGAAATTCGATTATATTCACCTGTGAATTTTTCTCCATTTACCATACAAGATTTATTAACCTTGCGTGTGTACACTTCGAAACCAAGACTCTTTGCCAAAAACACAATATCTTCTGAAAGATTGTTGGATTTTTGAATAATTTCAAAAGTGAATTTTTTGTTATAATTTCCATCTGTATCAATTAATCCTGCAAGCAATTTTAATCTGTTTCCTCTTGAATTCAATTTGTAAATCTCTGGAATATGTTTGTTTCCAATTAAATTGTTTTTTTTCAAAAAAGTCATAAATGCATTTTTTGATTCTGTTGTATTAATTCTGTATGCATAGTCTGAAGATTGTTGAAATGACAAGTAACAACCAATCTCTGGAAGATTTTCAGCAAGATATTTTAAAATCGCCGAATCTTGTTTTGTAACTGCAGATGTTGTTGAAGTTCCATCTCCCAACCATACGCCAAGAATATATGGATCTATTTCAATTTTCTTTTCAGGAAATTGCAATTCTGTTCTGTATCCTTTTAGATTCTTTCTGAAATTAACAGGAAGTTTCAAATAGTTCTTCACGGATATAGTTACTTTTCTTTCTCCCCTATTTGTTTCTTTGAAGAAATTATATGCTTCATGTTGCACTTTTTCTTTATCTCTGTTGCCATACGAGAACGATTTACTATATTGTTTGAATGTAGACCCTTCATCGAGAGTATCATTTTTAGACACATCGTAAACAGTTACTTGGAACGAATGACGTTCTGGACGATCGCGGATTAAATTATTCCCATTGTAAAGACATAAAATGTGATCACTGTTGACAGTATATCTATCTTCTTTGTATTTTCCTGAAATTTCAAACATTTCCCCATTTCCAATTGTGGTCGATAAGATTTTTCGAGGAGCCGAATCGTCTCCCATTATTTCTTCTCCTGTATGAATATTTTGAACCATTTTGATAGTTCCATTGGCCATAAAGACAGGAGTATCCCTGGCTTGGCATTTACCAGCTGAAGTTTGTCCATATGTAAATATAACGATTCTGTATCCAGTTGAAATATTTTTAATGGTATCTGCAATTTCATTGTCGAAAATTATTTTGTTTGATGTTGTTTCATTGAATACACCAGTAAATGGACCAAATCTATCTCCACCGATTTCTTCGCGAACATTACAACGTCCAACGTCGCGAATAACAATTTCTCTTCCGTCTGCTTTTACATATTTTTCTTTTGAATTTGTTTCAGGTGTTTCACCTTTCATTCGTAAATATACACGACCAATACCCCGAACATCTTCCCAATCATTTTGAACATCGCGTGCAATATCTTGAATTTCCTTTTTATTTTGGCGAACGGTTTTAAGGATTGAAACAATATCATTGCAACTTTCTGGACTTTTCAGATTATTTGTCTTTACTGCAATTTCTCTGAATGAATCCAATGATTTTCTTTCTGCCACATATTTGTTTTTACTGCTTACACGTTTGCGCACAGTACTATTTCTCACATTATCTAATCCGCCCCGATTAATAATTTTGGTTAGATTCTGAATTGTGTTTCTTGTTCCCTTTTCTAACTCGGATAATTCACGAATTTCTTTCTGAAGAATTTCCAATTCTTTCTCACACATACCAAGTGCTTTTTCTTCTTCTTCTTTGAGTTTTTCTTCTGCCAATGCAGATTCCTCTGCTGCTTTTTTTTCCATTTCGAGTTTGCGAATACGTTCCAATGCTTCACGGGAGCGTTTTTCGATTTCGTCGCTTGTGGAATCACGCACTCGCTTCAATTCCATCTGAAGATCCTTTGTCTTGCTTTTTTCTGTTTTTAAATCTTTAGACATTTTATCAATTGATCCTTGGAGTTGATTAGCAGTTTTAGCACCTTCTCTCAATTGTTTTAATTCCACATTTAATGTTTCGATTGTAATAAGTTGTTCTTGTTTTTCTTTGTTTCGCATTTCAATTGTTTTCAATTGTGCATTGACTCGGGCTTCCAATTCGATTAAACGTGTGGTTGCCTTTTGAAATCTTTGAATTTGTTCTTCTTTTTCTGAAATCTCTTTCTCAAATCGTATAATTTCATCTTTCATTTGTTGATTCAATTTTGCCAATTCCGATTTTGCATCTGAAACATTTTTTTCTTTTTCACGCAGTTGTCTTTCAAGATTAGAAATCAAAGCATCTTTCTGTTCAACAATTTTTTTGTCAATACCAGTTTCAACAATTTGGCCTGGTTTTATTTCCGAAAGTTTTTTTACATCTTCTTCAAGTGCTTGGATACGTGTATTTTTAATTGCTATTTTTTCTTGAGTATTTGCTTTTTCTCTTTCTACGGTTTTCAACACACTTTCCAATTGTTGTTTGATTCCCGACATTTCAGCATTCATTTGATTAATTTTTTTTGTACCTGTTTCTATTTGTTGTTGGGCTTTTCTATCCTGGTGTTCCAATTCTTTTTGAAGTTGTGTTGCTTTATCGTTTGTAATGCGAACCTGTGTTTCTCCAGCCTTTAAAACTGTTTTTGCAGCCTCTTCAAGCTGACGAATTTTTGAATTTTTTTCATTTATTTGTTTTTGTAGAATCAGTAGATTCGAATTTACACTTTGTGGATTTGAAGAAGCGACAGGAACTGTTCCAGAACGAACTACTTCTTGAACCTTTTCAAATTCATTTTCCAATTCAGATATTTGTTTTTCTTTTTCAGAAAGAATTATTTCCAATTGTTTAATTCTAACAATCAACTCTTGTTGTTTTCCAGATGTTTGAACTTGTAAACGTAGAGTATTAATTTCATTGCTTTTTTCAGAAATTTTGTTATTTGTTTCTTGATCTTTGCCATTGAGACGTTGAATCTCGGATTTCAATTGCTGTATTTCTTTTTCTTTTTTTGCGACTGCATTTTCTTCTTTATTTTCTGTTGTTCTTTGTTCCTTTATCTGATTTTTGAGAATATTAATTTCTTGATTTAATTTTTGAATGATATTTATTTCATTCGTTTCAAGAATTTTTGCAGCCTGTTTCTCTTGTTTTTTATCAGACAAATTTGCAGCATTCATTTCGGTAATCATTTTATTCAAGTGTTGAATATCTGTGTCTTTTTTTAAAATCTGCTTTTTGAATTCATTCTGAATTCTCGAATTTGCATCTTCAAGATTTTCCAAAGCCTTTGTCTTGATTTCGAGTTTCGATTGAAGATTCAAAACAGAATTTTGAGTTTGACCAAGTATATTTTCTGCTCGACGTAAATCATCTGAAAGATTTGGAACATTTCCAGAGCTTACAGCACGTTGAATTTCAGAAATACGATTATTTAATGTTTCCACTTCTTTTTCTTCAATTAGTATTTGCGATTGTAGTTTTTTTGTTTCCGAATCCAATCTTGTTTTCAAAGATAAAATTTCTTGATCTTTTGTATTTTTTTCAATTTTCAAATTGTTGATTTGTGTTTGTAATTTTTTCATTTCTGTTTCAGAAGATGAAATATTTTGTAATCTATTTGCAGCTTGTTGTTGAAACTCGGTAACCTGGCGTTCCAATTGATTTATAGTTTGTTGAAATTCTGCAGCATTTTGTGCAAATCCAGACGCAGTTTTAGATTCGCGTTCAAGGGATAAAATATTGGCTTCAAGTCGTTGGATTTTTTGTTCGGCTATTTGAATTTCTCTTGGATGTTCAGAGACTTGTTTTTGAAGCACAATAATTTCTTTTTTTTTATTTTGAAGTTGTTGTTGTAGCCCAGACATCTGAATATTGTTATTTTCAGATGGAATTGATACTGGTATCGCTGAAAGTTTTGTACGTGTTTGATTTAGTTGTTGTTCAATTGTTTTCATTTGTACATTGAGGGTTTCTATTTCTTGTTGTTTGTGAGTAAGTTCGGCATTAAAACGAGATTCGAGTTGCTGTTTTTCGCGATTAATTACATTTGACATTTTTGAAATCTCATTGTTTTTGTTTTTTATTTCGGAAGTAAATGAATTTGTTTTTTCTCGGAGTGTATTTATTTCATTTTGTAATCGTGAGATTGTCTGTTCGCGTTCCTGTTGAACTTTCTGTACCTGATTTTGTAATTTTGTAACCTGAGTATTAATATTTGAACTGGAATTTTGTGCTTGTTGTATTGTTTGCTTACGAGCACGTTCTAAATCGGCAATTATTTGTTCTCTTGAATTGACCTGCATTTGCAATGCTTTTATTTGACGATTTCTTTCGCCAATTTCTGCTTCTTTTTCTTTTTCCAATGATTGTATTTTGATAGATTGAGAATCAATTATCTTTT
>NVTG01000077.1 GCA_002401495.1 Candidatus Kaiserbacteria bacterium | reverse complement strand
AACTTATCGAGTTTCGCTGTGCTCTACCTACACGCTGTTATTAATACCCTTCAAACCTTGTTGCACAACCTGTGCCTATGCACTCAACACCACTATCGAGTTCTAACAGCTCTAAACTATAGCTTTTGCTAACATCTACCTTTTGTAGTGGGTTATTAAAAAGGCTGATATCTACTAAATTTTCATGTTCACGTAAATCAATGTTTTTTAATTTGTTATTCGACAAATAGAGCACTTGAAGCAAGGGGTTTGCTGTTAAGTCGATAGCGCTTAAATGGTTATTACCGGCGAAAAGTGCAGTTAACTTTTTATTATGGCTTAAGTCTAAAGAGCTAAGTTGGTTGGCATCTAGGTTTAGCTCGCTGAGCATCTTGAACTTGCTTAAATCTAGGTTTTTTAACTGATTATTAGCAAGCTCAAGGTTACGGATACCACTCGGTAAATTCACTTTTTTGAGCTTATTGCCTGACAGGTAAAGTTGATACAGTTCAGTGTTAACAAGCGTCAATTCGCCAGTCAGCTTATTATCATTAAGATCAAGCCATGTAAGTTTACTGTTGTTGCTTACATCCACCTTTGAAAGCTTATTACCACTTAGCATTAAAGTCTTTAACTCTTCGTTCTTACTTACATCGATATTCGTAAGGCTGTTTTGGCTTAAATCAACAAAAAAAAGCTGGCTGTTGTGGCTTATGTCGATTTCGGTCAGTTGGTTTGGCATTTTCTTATCGGTAGGTCTGCTTGTAATGCCACCAATTTCACCAACTATGAAGCTATCCCCTTCATTACTGAGGACTAGTTTTATTAAATTACTAAAATGCTCAAGCCCTTTGGCTGAGGTAATACCGCGATCTTTGCAATGTATTTTTGTCACCTCCCCCACCGTTTTATAGCCACTTTCTTGTAAACATTCTAAGAAATTAGCATCTGCAACCACGCTCTCTATTGGTGTATCGTCATTAGCCAAAGCACCACCAACTCTAAGATTTAACACAAGCAAACACACCAAACCCATTTTAATGGCCACAAAGTTCCCTTTTAACATTATTTCACCTTCAATTTTCAACACCAAAATCAGATGGTTAAGTAAGAGCTCTCACCATCTAAAATCAAAGAATACATAATACAGGTTATTTGATATTTGTACCCACAAAGGTACAAAGGTTGATTGCTTATTAAAAAGTAGGGAGCTTGAAAGTTAGTATTCTGATGGAAAGCAAAGCCCACTAATGTGGGCTTGCAAGTTGAACAACTACTTCAGTATATACTCCACTTTGTGAAGCTGACCAGTAAAAGCAAAAGGAGCTTTATCATAGTAGCTTCGTGAAACAGTGGAACCGAGATCTTTTCCGATATCAAGCGTTTCTGTCGCTGAGTAACGAACAGGTGGTACTTTATCTATCTTACCGGTAGCAATCTTCTTACCGTTAACTAAAAGAGTCGCTTGTCCACCATTCGGAGCTTCACCTTGTTGAATATAATCAAGTGTCAAAGTGACCTCACCCGCTGGTAATGGCTCCTTAGATTTTAAGTAATAGTGATCCTCGTTGAAGAAATTCATTACATAGACAGGTTTATTATCCTCAATGTATAGACTATAACCAGCACTACCACCGCCTACAGCTACTAATACACCCTCTGCACCATCTTTAGGCATATTAAACGTTGCAGTAATTGTGTGAGAGCGACCATATACAGGAGGTGCACTACCCTCTGGCACGCGACTAGTACCTGGTAGATAAGTGAATTTTGATTTCCCTTTGGTCACACTTGGACGTTCAGGGTTCGATGCACGCTCAACAAAACGATCATCAAGTGGATAGACGTTATATTTTTCTGCTTCTTGATCGAAAATAGAGATTAACTTATTAAGTTTATCTGGGTATTTATTCGATAAATCTACCGCCTCAGAAAAGTCTTCTTCAATATTATAAAGCTCCCACTTATCGTTACCAAAGCCAGCTGAGCCACTTAACTCCCATGGCACACCGTGGAAAGAGGCAGCAACCCAACCGTCATTATAAATTGCACGGTGACCACCAGTCTCAAAGTACTGAGTCTTACGCTTACCTTCAGCATTTTTATCATTTAGTGAATACAACATACTTACACCGGCTATTGGAGTCTGCTCTACTCCATTCACTATTTTGGTTCAGGTATATGTGCAGCATCTAAAATCGTTGGCACGATATCAATCACATGATGAAATTGCGTTCGTAAGCCACCATGCTCTTTAATATAGTTAGGCCATGAAATAACAAGCCCATTTCGCGTACCACCGAAGTGTGAAGGTACTCGTTTCATCCATTGGAATGGTGAAGAGCCAGCCCACGCCCAACCAACCGGAAAGTGATTTTCGTGAAGAGGCCCACCGAGTTCATCGATTTTTTCAAGCTGCCCTTCAACAGTGTCAGCAATACCATTCTGAGTCATCATATTGTTAAGCGTACCAGTAGCACTACCTTCAGCACTTGGGCCATTATCACCAGCAATAAATATAATCATGGTATTATCTGCATCGGGTAATTGTGAGATAGCATCAAGCAACCGGCCTACGTGATAATCGGTATGTGCAGCAAAACCCGCAAATACTTCTTGGTGTCGACTGAATAGCTTCTTCTCGTTGGCAGACAGAGAATCCCACGACTTTATTTCTTTAGGTCGTTTTGTCAGCTTGGTATTCTGTGGTACTACACCAAGCGATTTTTGTCGTGCAAGTGTCTCTTCACGGACTTTATCCCAGCCCTGATCAAACTTACCTTTAAATTTATCATTCCACTCCTGCGGCGCATGCAAAGGAGCGTGTGTTGCACCCGTTGCAAAGTACATAAAGAATGGTTTATCACTATCAATAGACTCTTGTTGGCCTATCCAGTTTATAGCATCATCAACAAGATCTTCCGTTAAGTGATACCCTTCTTCCGGTTTTTTAGGTGGCTCAACAGGGGTGGTATTTCTAAATAATTGAGGCTCCCATTGACTTGTTTCGCCGCCTTGAAAACCATAAAAATACTCAAACCCAAGTCCTGTAGGCCAATGATCAAATGGTCCTATAGGGCTTGTTTCCCAATCAGGAGTATTGTGCCATTTACCCCATGCAGCCGTGTTGTAGCCATTACTTTTTAATATCTCAGCAACGGTCGCTGTTTCATCGGGCCAAACACTGTGATAACCCGGGTAACCTGTTGAAAGCTCGGTAATCGTGCCTGAAGCAACCTGATGATGGTTTCTACCTGTCAGTAAAGCGGCACGAGTTGGTGAGCAAATCGCGGTAGTGTGAAAACGATTGAACTTTAAACCTTGATTAGCTAATTCATCGATTGAAGGGGTCGGTATTGGCCCCCCAAAGGTGCTGGGGTGGCCGAAGCCAAAGTCGTCAAGTAAAATCACTACGACATTAGGTGCGCCTTTTGGTGCCTGAATTGGCTGCGGATAATCCTGTTTTGAAGTTTCAAATGTTTTGCCTATTTTTCCTTCAAACTTCCCATTACTTATAGGTATCACTGTTCTATCTATTTCGCTAGCATATGCTTGTGGTAGTCCCGAAAGCAGTAATACTGAAATAATAGCTCCCACTCGACTTAAACGATTCATTCCTTTCTCCTTGAAATATCTGAGCTCGATACAGTTTCTAGTATAGATACTTTTTTTCATTTTTTGCGAGTGTTTTTTAAACAAAGTTAAAGGTGATGTAATTGGTTTTTAAATCGCATTTTTATATAGCTTTGTGCATCGAAGCCATTAGTAAAAAAAACTGAATAATATCCATGTATCATTTTCAAACCCCAAATATTTTGCCTCTGAATTATTGTTGTTATTGAAGATATTACTGCTAACAAACTATTTCGATATTTAGGATATTAATAAGCTCAGTTGAAGATTTAAAAGCTGGTAGCATATTTACTCAAGGGCCTAACAAAAGAACAGCGTCGAAGTGGCTTGGAGTGTCAAAATAATCATCAAAAAGTCTGAAGTTACGAATATTAAAAGTGAAGTAAGAACGCAATTAATCGTGTATCACGCAGGGTTTCTCTTATCTGTATGGCAGATACTTTCTTCGAAAAGGCGAGCCATCGCTCCGCCATCTATATGTAGTGAATATTTAACCTAAATTGTGTTTGTATGAACTTGATAACAGAAAGATAACAGCTCCATATATTCGCCAACAAAAAAGCCGTTGCATTGCAGCAACGGCTTTTTTGTATTTGAATTAAGTTAAAACTAATTTCAGACTTCTCGATTATTTATAACTCATTACTAGACAAAAACGTTTTAGGTCATCGGCTGTATTAGGTGAATTTCGGAATAAAACCTCTGAAGTATTCAGTTGTGTGATGATATTAGAATACTTATAAAGTGTTTCCATTCTCTGCTTTAGCCATGCATTATGTGTTCAAAGAAACAGAGGCTTTATCGTTAATATATAAGTTAACTTACTTTAAAATCCTAGAATTGCGAGTTTGCATTAATCCCTATCAGTTAATCTAACACTCTTTTCATTCTTCAGTTGGCTTGGGTTATATCCAAAGCGCTTTTTGAATGAAAAGGAAAAATGTGACAGGTTTTCAAAACCGAGCTCCAGATAAATATCTGAAGGTTTCTGCTGTTTTTGCTCAATCAAAAAATGCGCTTCATCTAGTCGTTTAGACGTTAACCAAGCCGCTGGTGAGAGCTGAAATATTTCCTTAAAATCGCGTTTAAAGGCAGCTAAGCTCCGTCCGCTAAGATAGGCAAAACGTTCAAGTGTAACGTTAAACTTATAATTCTGCTGCATGAAGGCTTTCAGATCGAGCTTACCGGGTTGCCTGAAATCAAACAAAATACGGCCTAAATCCGGCTGCTGTTGCAGTAAAATCAGTAGTAGCTCTTCACGTTTTAACTCTGCAAAACGCTGGTTGATATTTCCCGCGCCTTGATAGTAAGGGGCTAAAGAATGAATAAAATTCTGCAACAACGAACTAAGTTGAACTTCCACATAAGCCTGCTGCGGCACAACGTGCTCTAAATTAATTGGATACTTATCTGCAAAGCCTTGCAAAAAAGACTGCTCAAAAATTACGACCACTTTTTCAAAATGCCCGTTAATAGGTTGTTTATTGTAACGTATCAGATGATTTTTACGCACGACACAACACTGCCCAGCGTGTAATTGATGGCGATTTTTACCATCAAAACCCGTGAGTACACCCTGCGCTAAGAAAATAAACATATGCTCAGGCACAAACTGCTCTGGGGAAATTTCTGGCCCCAAATGACAAGACTTAATTTCATTCAGTTTCATCATGTTAAAGTAACTTGTAGTGAACCAACGACTGAGCAGCGGCCAACACGGCCTGTTCGTTTGAGCGCGGCTGCCAACCCAACATGGTAAGGGCCTTTTTATTAGACGCCTGTCGACAAACCCCTACCAAAGGTTTAATCGCACGTGCTTTAGGATTGAATAGTGCCACGATCTTTAATAAACAGGTAGGCAATGCTTTGGTTGAAATATTAGTACTATGTTGCGGCATGGCTTTTTTCAAATAATGTGCAATATCCATCAACGACATACTCCCCCCAGCCAGTGCCAGAAAACGTTCCCCTGCCGCCTGCGGTGACAACATGGCTCGTATATGTAAATCCGCTACATCACGCACATCCACTATGCCCATGATAATATCTGGCAACCTCTGCATTTCGCCGCTCATCAGTTGGCGAAGTATTGTATGTCCAGCAGACAGACGTTGATTAATCAAAGGACCAAAAATTCCCATTGGGTTAATTACGGTCAACTCTAACCCTTTCCCCTCGTTATGAATATAATCCCATGCAGCCCGCTCTGCCAAAACTTTGGATTTATTATACGCAGACAAGCCCTTCTGCTTGGGGTTGGTCCAGCTTTGCTCTGTAATTACTTGTCTAGTGTCGGTGTGGCTGTAGCCCACTGCACCAAAATTGGATGTCATCACCACACGTTTAATACCAGCCTGTTTGGCGAATGTTAAAACTCTGAGCGTGCCCTCAACCGCAGGTTTAATAACATCATCTTCTGTATTTGGCTCGCCCATGGGCAACGGTGATGCAACATGCAGCACATAATCACAATCTTGCGTTGCACTTAGCCAATTGTTGTCATCTAGCAAGTCAGCTTCTATGAGACGTAAGTTATCTTGGATTTCTAGAATACCTGCATGTTGCAGCGTCTCAAACAATTGGTTTTGACTACCCAAATTGCGCACTGTGGTGTTTACCCGATAGCCCTGCTGCAATAATTGTAATATCGCTTGAGTAGCGACAAATCCAGTGCCACCGGTTACTAATACTGTTTGTTGCATGCTGACCTCATTAAAGTTCAATATCTTACCAAGCCAAACCGTATGGCCTGCGCGGGTATTGTCATTGTA
>NVTG01000076.1 GCA_002401495.1 Candidatus Kaiserbacteria bacterium | reverse complement strand
CAAGACTTAAGCGATAATGCTCATAATCTTTGTCGCTTTGGGCAATGGTTCAATAAACTTCCTGAGCAGACCCTAAACCTTCATCCTTATTTTTCAGAAATCGCTTCAGCGCATCAAAAAATGCATCAAGGAGCCAAAGTCCTATCATCGTTAAAAGAGTCTAATTCAGCTATTCCTGTGAATTTATTGGACCAATTTCATACTGATTTAGATAGTTTGCGAGATTATTTTGAAGCTATCAATGATGAGCTTTATGAACTGTTACACACCCGCGACCCTTTAACCGGTGCTACAAACCGAGCAAACTTAGTTGAAAACCTACAAAAAGAGCAGGAACTTTGTAAACGTAAATCTTTGAGCTGTGCGCTAATAATGATCGACCTTGATCACTTTAAGCGTGTGAATGATGAGTTTGGCCATGGCGCGGGTGATAAAGTGTTAATAGCGCTTGTTAAATGCATTAAATCCCACTTAAGAGAGTACGATCAATTGTATCGCTATGGCGGCGAAGAGTTTTTAGTATGCTTACCACACACAGAGCTTGAAGGTGCCAAGTCCTTTTCTGAGCGACTGCGAGCAGCCGTTGCAACTTTAAAAATCGAAATTGGCAATGATAAACACATTAATGTAACTGGCTCATTTGGTGTCGCGCTAATAAATGCCAATGATGATATCGAAACTGCAATCGAAAGGGCTGACCAAGCCATGTATCAGGCTAAAAAGTCAGGCCGCAATCGAGTTTGTACGGTTTAAATTAACCTTTGACACCGGTGAATGCTTTTATTAAGCCTGCTTGATAAAAAGGATAAACGTTCGTAAAGCCCGATGCGGCGATAATTTTTTCAATGACTTGAGTTTCTCTTAGCGCAACGTCATTCTCATAAGCCTGTTTTACTTTTTCAATTTGTTTAGGGCTGACTGCGGCTGATGACATAACACTTAACCAGTGACTAAGCTGCTCTGGGTAAGTTTCGGCACTTTGATTGGCGCTTAAGTCTGCACTGATCAGTAACCCACCAGTTTTTAAACGTTTATGTATATCAGCAAAAAATGCCACCCGTTTTGGCTCATCAACAATAAACTGCGACACTAATACGGCTGTTGCTGCATCAAAGGGTATTAAGTTTTTGAGTAAACTTAGATAACCATTATGAAACTGGCATCGTTGTGCTAGCCCTGCTTGCGTTAAGTTGTGTTTGCATACTTTGAGCATCTCAGTCGAGGGTTCGACAGCGGTGAAGCGAAATGCTGGGAATGCCTGTGCTAAATGCAAAATTTCATTTCCGGTACCTGCTCCAACGCAGAGAATATGCGCATTGCTTGGCAGTTTGCAGAATAAAGGCGACATCATAAAATACAAGGCTTGGCTAATAGGTGCCATGTTTTGCCACTGTGAATCGTAATTAGCTGCTTGTTGATCAAATAAGGCGGTGACTTCGTGTTGTTGCATAGTAAAAACCCAATAGGTAACTTTTAGTGTTACAGAAGTGGTTAGCTTACTTTATTTTAGGTAACTTTAAAAGTTTCTTAATGAGGAATTCAAGTGAAATGGTGATTTAAAGCATACTAATTCACTTAATTTTTAGGTTGAATGTGAGACTGAGCTATATCGCCAACAGTGTTTCGACTATGAAACGATAATAGCTTTGAAAATTCAAAATCAGTAAGTTTAATGTCGTTATTCGATGTCCAGGTAACTTTGTAGCTGTTGTTACTTGGGTGCCCGTCTAGTGATAGCAAGATAGTTTGGTCGCTTGGTTGCGCTACGCGACTGATAGATATCAGTGTTTCATAGTTTGTTGTAGCACCACAGTTTATGACTGATACCACGGCTTGTTTATCTTTATCTGGTGATAAGAACACCTCATATTGCTCTTCACCACACCAGTTTGGTGTGATAGATGAAATACCCCAAATAAGTAACGCTAGAGTGCTAAACCCCCAAAAAATAGCAGCACCAACATGCCAAAGTATTTTTAGTGCTTTACTCATGCTCATCCTTTAGTTTTGATTATTAGGCTTTAATAATGAAAAGAGATGCGCATTAAAGAATTGCTCATGCTTGAACATCGCATTTTTTAAAATGGCATCTTGCTCGAACCCTAGCTTTTGCAATAACTTCATTGAAGCGAGGTTATCTTCGCACACATAGGCAAACACTCTGGTGATATTGGTTTTAGTAAAAACAGTATCAAGTAGCATAGATGTTGCTTTTGTAGTAATCCCTTGTTGCCAATACTTTTTTGCCAGCCAGTAACCTAACTCACCTGAGCGATTGAACTCAAACTCGCCGGCTAATACGCTCACACAGCCAATAAGTGTGTTGTTAAATATAATCGCTTTAACGAGTTCACCTTGGCTACCTTCATTTATCCACCATAAGGCATCCTCTTCAGTATATGGAGAAGGGATTTTAGTTGATAGATATTGAGTTACATCTTTATCGTTAAGTATAGCGATAAGCTGCTCGGTATCTGACTCTATAAAATTTCGTAGCGTGATCACAACTATCCTTGTAATGCTATTAAAGCGAAAGGTGCAAAGGCACTATAACGTACCTTTGTCTATTATCATCCGTATTTTTCTTCTAACTCATTGGCTGTATGATAGCTTTCATGTGTTTTGAGCTGTTCTAGATAACGCGATAATTCTGGGAAGTGTGTTAGCACGCCAGATTCGGCGACTTTTTCAATAACAAAAGACATCATAAAGTCAGCGCCAGTCAACGTCTCACCAACAAGGTATTGCTTGCCTTTTAATTGCTGATTTACATAGCTCAAAATTTTGCCAATTTCATGGTCAGCATAATCAGCTATAAAGTTAGTTTTACAACCATCTTTAGTGATAAACAGTTTTAGTAATAAAGGCACCATAGCTGAACTTTCTGCAAAGTGAAGCCATTGCTGATAACTAAAATACTCATCAGACTTTGGGGCTGGCATATATTTACCTTCACCATAAGTAGTAATTAGCTAATCAGTAATAGCCCCTGATTCGGTAATTATCTTTTTGCCATCTTCAAGCACCGGTGCTTTACCTAGAGGGTGAATCTCTTTTAGTTCATCAGGTGCAAGGAATGTCTCTGGGTTACGTTGATAAGCAATAATATCGTAATCGACACCTAGCTCTTCTAGTAGCCAAATAATACGTTTTGAACGTGATTTATTTAAGTGGTGAAGTTTTATCATAAGTAATCCTTTTAAGTTGCGCTGCTCTGCAGCGCTAAGTATTTAATAAAGTTATAAAGGTTGCTGCACTTGAACAACTGTTTTGCCGAAATTTTCACCATTTAACATCGCGTTGAAGGCATTTAAAGTATTTGTAAAATCTGGCTCCATGTGTTCTTTATATTTGATCTTTCCTTCACTAAGCCATGCTTGCATGTCTTTGGCAAACTCTGCGTAGCGGTGGCCGTAATCATCAAAAACAATAAAGCCCTGTACTTTAATACGCTTAGTTAGTATTTGCCCCATTAACATTGATAAACGGTCTGGACCTGGAGGTAACTCAGTTGCGTTATACTGTGATACCAAGCCGCAAAGAGGGATTCGTGCTTTAGTATTTAACAGCGGTAAAACAGCATCGAATACATGACCACCCACATTTTCATAGTAAACATCAATGCCGTTATCACATGCTTTGCTTAACTGTTCACTAAAATCATTGGCTTTATGATCAATGCAGTAGTCAAAACCTAAGTTCTCAACGGCGTGTCGACACTTTTCCTTACCACCTGCAACACCAACAACTTTGCAGCCTTTGATTTTTGCTATTTGTCCAACGGTTGCACCTACTGGTCCTGTTGCTGCCGCGACAACGACAGTTTCTCCAGCTTTTGGCTCGCCAATATCAAGCAGCCCCATGTAAGCCGTAAAACCTGGCATTCCTAAAATGCCAAGTGCATATGATGGGTTACTGGGGGCCTCACCAAGTTTCATTAGACCTTCAGTGTTACTAATTGCATATTCTTGCCAACCTGTATAAGCGAGCACCCACTCACCTTCAGTGAAATCAGGGTGAGCTGATTGTTCTACCTGACATACGGTCGCCCCAACCATCACATCGCCAATTTTTACAGGGTCGGCGTAAGATTTTGCGTCACTCATTCGACCCCTCATATAAGGGTCAAGAGATAAATATATGGTCCTTAACAGAACCTCACCCTTTTCAGGGGCTGGAATGGAGGTTGTTTTTAAGTGAATATTACTTTCGTTTGCTTGCCCATTTGGGCGGGAGGCTAGAATAAATTGACGATTTTGAACATCAGACATACTTGGCTCCTACTGCCAGGTGTAAAAAAGAGGTTTACTAATGTTGTGAGGACAAAGGAACAAAATTCAACAATGAAATTGTAACTATATAAATAATGACAATCCCTCAGCTGCAATAATCAGTTTTGCACGGGAATTAGGAACGGTGTATGCTAAATTTAGTTGAAGCTCATTAAAGGATTGATATGAAGCGTACTTTACTATTTTTTTCAGCGCTTTTTGCAACCAGTACTCAAGCAAATACTGATGTGTTGTCAGTGGATCCAGTGATGCTCTCTGGCAGTGCTTTTTCATTTGAGAATGATGCCAAGCGTTATCCTAAACAGAGCCAATTTAGCATTGTCCATAGTGTATTAATGAGCAGTGAAAGTGGTCGCCGTTTAGCTGTTGTGACTATTGAAAATAAAGCATCAGGCTCGCGTATTTTACAGGCCGACCATATTATGGCGTTGTTTGCTGATGGGCGTCGTGTACACCCTCTGAGTTTTGACGAAGGTATTAAGTTAGATGATGGCGAAAAACGCTCATTGACCTTATCTTTTGGTGAAAACGAATATCCGATTTTAGCGGTTTACACGAGTTTAAATGAGTAAAAGGATGGCCCATGAAATTACTTAAGCCACTGGCTATTACATTACTATTAAGCTCACCTTTAACCTTTGCTGTTGATAGCCAAGATTTTGTTAAAGATAACGTTTTCACGCAAGGCGTTGAAGGACCGACTATGCATAACGGTGCCTTATATGCGGTGAACTATGCTCAGCAAGGAACTATTGGCCGCGTAGACAATATGGGCAAAACTTCGTTATTTGTTCGCTTGCCAAATGATAGCATTGGCAATGGCCTACAGTTTGACTCACACGGTAATTTGTTTATTGCCGATTATGTTAACCACAATATTTTAAAAGTACCTGCAGGCAGCAATAAAGCAGAAGTTTTCGCTCATAATAGCAACATGAATCAACCCAATGACATTGCTATCACCAAAACTGGGGTGC
Organism: Candidatus Kaiserbacteria bacterium; assembly: GCA_002401495.1. Next base: position 1,150 of record NVTG01000076.1, on the reverse strand, counting down.
TGTTTGCAAGTGACCCTAATTGGGCGAACGAAACGGGTCAATTGTGGCGTATTAATGCTGATGGCAGCACTAAATTGCTTGAGGAAAACATGGGTACCACTAATGGAGTTGCTGTTAACAAGGAAAACACTAAGCTTTATGTGAATGAGAGTGTGCAGCGAGTTGTTTGGCAATATGACTTGGATGAGGACCTAAACATAAGTAATAAAAAAGTTTTGATTAAGTTTACTGATCATGGCTTGGATGGTATGCGTGTTAATAATCAAGGACATGTGTTTATTACTCGTTACGGTGCTGGAAAGGTGCTTGAAGTCTCGCCTACCGGCAAGGTGTTAAATAGCTATAAGTTAAAGGGTCAGCATCCAACTAATTTGGCCTTCGACGATATGCAAAGCAGAGTGTATGTCACCATGCAAAAACGTGGTGCAATAGAAGTGATTGAGCTTTAGCCTTGCTTTGCTCGCGCAATAGCGGCGGTGATTGCCGCCTTTGCTTGCGGGCTATTCTGCCAACAACTTGAATGTAGCATTGACGCTACTCGCTCAGCAATGGTGTTTGCATCAAACCCAGCTAACTCCTCAAATGATTCAATGCCCATTTCTTCAAAACGTTTTAGAACCGTAGGCCCCACACCTTTAAGTGCTAAAAGCGCGCTGCGTTCTTGCTCGTTAAATGGCATGTTTTTGTTCCTTGTTAGTGGAGTCTATAAAATGATGAGGGTTATCTAATCCTAGAAAAACAGTGTCGATATCATTCTGGGGCTCTTTAAGTGTGATTTTAATATTTGGATAGCCAGAGTAATTATAGCGTTTGATTGTTCGAGCGCGTGCAATGAAACCGGTATTTAAATCAATAGTTTTGATATTTGCTAAAGCAATATTGTATGCAGGATATAGCCCATAGCGAATAATGAGTTGCGATTTACTAATAGAAACAGGACGCCTTGCAACCGAACGGTACTCTGCAGTAAAGAATAAAAGGCTAAAAATAGTTAAACCAGTGATAATGTTTGCTGCTGATGGTGACCATATAAAGTGCAAAAAGAAGTGCATCATTGGCAACTCTAATAAAATTATAAAAATAAAGCCAAGTAAGTTAGCTTGTGATCCATCTTTTTTATGGTAACTAAAATGTTGTTCACCAGTGAAAT
>NVTG01000075.1 GCA_002401495.1 Candidatus Kaiserbacteria bacterium | reverse complement strand
TTTGAAATCTATCAAGATTTAAACTAAACTTTAAAGATAAACTTTAAAGATTTAAAAAATCTTCAGCAAATTATAGAAGTAAGCTTGTCTTGCGACAATAAAGTTAGACAGGACGAGCCTGCTACGAAAGTCTCCTTCCGACTTGCGTTCTTGCGTTCTTCTTGGGCAAACATTCTATGAAAATGGCATATACGGCGAATCATACGTATCTACTCCGCGAATGGGCCCCATCGAAGCATACTGATCGGCATGTTGGGCTTGGAAACGCGCTCTACTTTGTTGCAATTGACGGATTTTGTTACTTGTATATGGATAGACATTGGTTTTGCGACCAGCAAAATTCATCTTTTCAAAATTTGTTTGTTTTTGATTGGATGGATAAATTTTTTCAACTGAATCAGCCAATGGACTTAAATGTTCTGCCGCGGCTCCAACTGTCAATGGGGAGTTGGCATTCGGACTCAGAACATTTGGATTATTCTCTGTAATATTGTATGCGGACATGCCACCATCTTGAAGCATCAACATTTCCATTTCTTTCTCCAGTTCTCCACTTGACATCCCCATGTCTCCATCATTTTGCATCGTATCGTTTCCATTTGACATCTGTTTCAGAGTATTCATGATGTCATCGGAATCCGAATTATTTTTCATTTTTTGGAGAAGCCACTGTGTTCCAAAAATTAAAAGTCCAGCCCTGATTGAAGTTTGTATGAAATCAGACATCTGTTTTATATTGTAATAACGAGATATTATTTTTGAATTTTCAACTTTAAGTAAATTCAAAAAAATATTGATTTGGAAGCAAACATTTATCTTAGAAAACTGGTTGCATTGAATTCATTGGTAATGGCATCAAATCAGATGATGGTTCTGGATAATAGTTATTGGTTTGTTCTTCAGATGCAGATTCTACTTCTTCTTCTGTTGGAAAATTCAAATGTTCGTCTCCCAATGGACCATTGTCGATAGGCGGTTCTGTGTTTCGATAGTGTTTATCAACAATGCTCATAATCACAACAACAACAAGAACGGATGCTCCAACCCATACAGGATTGTCAAGAAATAGATCCATGTTTTATTGAATGTGTTATATCTTTCAAAATGAAAATAATAACCAGATTTATACTTGTATGTTTATTAATAGAATGCGTGCGAAAAATGAAAAAATATTAAATGGTTCGGTGATACATTCTTTAATTTGCAATTTTGATTCTTTCAGAGATGATGTTGTGATCTCACATACAACTCCAAAATGATCAGAGAGACATTCATTTGGTTCTGTGCCAGGAATGAAAAGTTTACATCCATCTTTTTCAAATTCAATGTTTTTGAATATATCAAGAAAATAATCAATTCTGTTTCGATTTTGTGTGTGAATCATATTTCTGTTTCTAATTCCATCCCATGTATATCCAGGATTGACATCTTTATCTGGAAATTCGTTACGCCAAACATCTCCAAATCCATATTTATCCATCATTGTCGTATATTCTTTACCAACTTCCGTAATATTAAAATCTCCACATGCAATAACTGGTGGACATATATCGTATTTTACAGTTTCACTGACAATAAACGAAACAATTTCTTCGAGTTCCAATGTTCGCATTTTACTTAAATTCTTTTTTCCGCTAAATTGTTCATCAGAGTTTAAATGTGTATTGAATACCATTAGTGAATTTTTTTCTGAGAATTTTACAGAAAATCCAAGAATTCCTTTCCAGCACAGTGCATCGAGGCCCTTGATATTTTTAAATGGAACAAAATGTTGACCAGTAATCGGGTATCGTGATACAGCCACCAATCCCGAATCTTCAAGCCAATTTATCCAATCGAGTACTCCAGGCGCACAATATCTCTGGTGCAGTATTTGATATGGATGAGTTTCCATAAACATTTCAGATATAATTGTTTGACATCTTTTGTCGAAACATTCTTGAAAACATACAATATCTATATTGTTTGAAATTACTTGTTTGCAGATTTTTGTAATTCTGCTACAGCAAGATGTTGTTATTGGAAATGGCAAACAAGCCACATTCAATGATAAAATTTTAATTGATGGCGGAGAAACTACATGATATTCTTTCTCGGGATTCATCTTTGGGTTTTAATGTTAGATTCTCTTAAACTAAATATAAACGAATTTCTTTGAAAGCCGTTTGAGCCATAATATTATGTTAATCTGTAATAACAAATGAGCATTGAAAACGACACCATTACATTCAAATCAAGATTGTCAGGAATCGAATGGAAAGGAATTATTCCGAGACAGTCTGGATTGATTATATTTATGGGCCAAACATTCAAAACAACAACAGACTATATTAATTATATTTATTTCATTGAAAGATACATTCTTAAAGGGTATGTAAAAAATTGGTTCGACACATGTCACAAGTCTGGTAATGAATCTTCCGGTGAATTGTTTCTGCAAGATATTTATCAGAAAGTGTTTTCTCAAACAGACCCAATAATTCGTCCTCGGGAATTTCCCGAAACCAGTACAGATTCAGAATCCCACCAGGAAGAAGAGTGGTTAGAATATGAAACAGATGAGATTCCCAATGACGAATAAGATCATGATATTTTAAAATTCCAATTTTTGTTGAAAATCTACGAATAGAAACATCTTCCCAAATTAACGAGAAATCTTCATTTATCTTGAATGCCAATAAAATCGATGCAACTGTTATTGGATTCAAATTGCTTTTGTTAATTGCCAATGTTTCAGGAACAGAGATATTGTGTTTCAAAAAATATATTTCTATTTCAAAAGCAAGTATCTTTGTTGCAATTAATGAATTTGTAAATTCTTGTGTATCTTTTGCTGTTGAAATATCACCAACCAACACAAGTTGTTCATGTACTACATCTGCCATCAAATCAAAATAAAAGATAAAATATGTTCTAACTTGTCTCCAGAAAACAGTTTTATTGCTTAGTTTTATTTTTAGTTGAAACATTGCTGGTTTCAACAAACTCTGTCAGTTTTTGTTTTGTCTCATCTTTAAAATTCTTAAATCTTTTGATTACAACAAGATTTGCATTCTTTTCAAAAAAGGAATCAATGTTTGGATAAAGCATTGTAAGAACATATTTATCAATCGCAATTACATAAAATGGGTAAATATCTTTGTATACTGGATAGATATATTGATCAAATAGGATAACACAAACTGGTTTGTCTCCCCAATTGCATTGCAATGCAATCATTGCAAAAAATTTTCCTTGATAATAGAATGGAATGATATACGGTGCAAAATGGTCAAACATTGCTTCGAAAAATGTAAATATTCCATAGCATGCCCAATATTTTGCCATTTGTCGAAGAAGAATATTTTCGCGTTTAATAGAATCTTTTTCGCGATGCATTTTTAGAATTTTACATGTTTTTAAAAGAGGATACCCAACACCAATCAATGGACGAATAAGTCGCAACCCAATATATGTTGCTGCAACAGTTACGAAAACAATTGCAGGTAAAGAACACTGTTTAAAAATTTCAAGGTTCATACTATTAATATCTGATATTACATAGATTATAGATTTTTTCTTAAGTTATAATAGAGTAAATACCAATATGGATTTTGAAACCGATATAGTTCTTGCAATTGTTGCAGTCTTGTTCGTTTTCACTTTGGTTCAGTTTTCGGGATTCACTATAAAAGATATTGGCACCATTTCAATAACAGCAATCAATAGATTGGTAGATAACATTGTTCCATTCGCAAAGCTGCTATTGGTTCTTGTTGCATCTCGAGCAATGCGGTTAAAATTGGATTCACATCTTGGATTGACTGGACTTTCATATAGTTTGAAAAATCCATTGTTGTATATGAAACTTGTATTGACACTTGCATTAAATTTTTTGGCTGGCTCAATTGTTTTTTTATTAACTGGTCTTTCTGGAAGCGATGGAACTGAAAATATCGCATCGGGTCTCGGCAATCTCTAACTGTCATTCGGGTCAAATCAAAAAATAAAAAAAAACACAATTGTAAGATGAACGGCGGCACGTTCAATCCGCCTTTTGGAAATACAAATGTGTTTAAAGAAAAAGTGGCAGTTTCTTTTGATATAGGAACATCATATTGTGTTTCTGCTGTGTTTAGAAATGGACATGTAGAAATTGTATCGAATGATCATGGAAATCGAACAACTCCAAGTTGGGTAGCATTTTCTGAAAATGAAAGATTTATTGGCGATGCAGCAAAAGCACAAGCCTCGCGAAATCCAAAAAATACAATATATGATGCAAAACGTCTAATTGGTTGTAAATTCTCAGATGCAAAAATTCAAAATGATATTTCATATTGGCCTTTCAAAGTTGATTCGAATGAATACGGGAATCCTGTAATATGTGTCGAGTACCGCAAAGAAGAACGACGTTTTCTTCCTGAAGAAATCAGCAGTATGCTAATAAGAAAATTGAAATCGGACGTTGAATCATATCTTGGAGAACAAATATCTGAAGCAGTTATAACTGTTCCTGCATATTTTAATGACAGTCAACGTCAGGCGACTGTTGATGCGGCGAATATTGCTGGCCTACAAGTTCTTCGAATTATCAATGAACCAACTGCAGCATCGTTGGCATATGGTATTGGTAATGATAAAGCAAATAAAGGTCAAAATGTGCTAATTGTGGATATTGGTGGTGGAACTTCAGATTTTACAGTCTTGCGAATCGACGAAGGTGTGTTCCATGTTAAAGCGACTGGAGGTGATACACATCTTGGTGGTCAAGATTTTGATAATTTAATGGCGGAATTATTTATTACACAATTCAGAAGAAAATATAAAATAAATCTAAAATCTCGTCCAAAAGCATTAAAACGGCTATTGTTTGAATGTGATAAAGCAAAGCGTGTTTTATCTGTTTCTACCCAAGCAACAATCGATTTAGATTCTCTTTGCGAAGGAATTGATTTTGTTAGCACGATTTCACGTGCACGATTCGAAGAAATATGTCGTCCGCATTTCAAAAAATGTATTAAATACATTGAAACCGTGTTGATTGATGCAAAAATGGGTCCTAATGACATCGATGAAATAGTACTGGTTGGTGGCAGTACAAGAATTCCAAAACTTCAAAATGATATATCTCAATATTTCAATGGCAAAAAACTCAATAAAAGTATAAATCCCGATGAAGCAATTGCATATGGCGCCGCAATTCAAGCTGCTATCTTGTCAAATATAGAACATAGTAGCATTGATGACATATTACTCATTGATGTTGCTCCATTGACAATTGGTATCGAAGTACATGGTGGATTGATGTCGCCAGTTATTTCCAGAAATACAACCATACCAGCAAAATGCGAAGAACAATACACAACATTTGCAGACGATCAAGAAGTTGTCACAATAAGTGTTTTTGAAGGAGAACGACAGTTTGTGCGCGATAACAGATTGCTTGGAGAATTTCATCTAACAGGGATTCCAAAACTTCCACGTGGTGCTCCACGTATTCAAATCTCGTTTGAAATAAACGAAGATGGTATTTTAAATATTGTTGCTTGGAATAAAGATGGAGATGTTAAAGAAAAACTTGTAATTAAAAACGAAAAAGGTCATCTTTCAAATGAAGAAATTGAAAATTTAATAAAAGAAGCACAGGAAAATGAAAAGGTTGACGCAGTTGAAAAAAATCGCATTGAAACACGTACAGAATTGGAAAATTATCTCTATCGTGTTTCAACATCTTGTTCTGAAAATGTGGAATGGCAAGAATATCTTGATACAATCTATGAGTGGTTTGAAAGTTTTGGTAATTCTGCAACAATCGAAGAACTTGAAGATAAACTTGAAGAAGTCGAAGAAACATTAAATGGTGTATCGAATAAACCAAAAGACAATTTTGATGATTTTGTAGAAGGTGGCACTAAACTGGATGGAATCGATTTAGATGAAATTGACTTTGCAGATGAGGCGGTTTAAAGAATCGCTATTTATACTGTAGTACATTGAGATATGTCTGTATGTGCTTACATTGGTGCTGGATGGGATCTCGAATTTGTAAATCTTCAAGTGTTTCAGGATGTTTCGTGTTTTATTTGCATGGATGCACTACCAGATACACCGCATTATTTGTTTGGTCAATATGGATACCCATTTCAAGTTAATTTTATTGAATTTCTGAAACACTTTGCAAATTCACTTGGGTTTCAAATAAAATCATGTCAAACAAACAAACTAACTTTTATTGATTCGAAAAATAGAATATTATTATTGATACTACTGATTTCGCCCGTTTTGCTTTCCTGTGAAAAGGATTTGAACATTTTAGATTTCAAAGATGAGTTTGGTAACTATCAACCCGAACTGAAAATAGAAGGGCTGCTGCAACAGGATAAACCAGAGGACTCCATCATCAGAATAATAAGAACAAGCAGGGTTTCAGATAAAGATATCTACAACGGTATCGATGATGATG